>DASSMN010000425.1:0-5136 GCA_035688885.1 Gemmatimonadales bacterium | reverse complement strand
GATCCTTGTCACATAGCGCGGAATCCCCTCGGAATCACGCCGCTTGAACGGCCACGTACCTTCGCGGTGCTACGCGAATCCACGGATGCGAAGGACAAGTTGGCGCTCACGGGGGCGGCCTCCGGGTGCCGGGCCCTCGCGGCACCTGAGGCGTACGGCCAGGTCTTGCTCCCGAAGCTTTTCGCCCGACATTGCTTGGCAGAATGAACGCGCCCCCGGTCCACCTCTCTGCCACCGAGGCCCGCCGCATCTGGCTGCACGCGCAGCGCCTGGATAGCCCCGAGCCGTTCGGCGCCGGCCCCGAGGCCACCCCGGCCGCCGTGGCGCACCTGGGGTACCTGCAGATCGACACCATCCACGTCATCGAGCGGAGCCATCACCACATCCTTCACAGCCGCATCCCGTCATATCGTCGCGAGCATCTGCACCAGGCCCAGAGCGTTGACAAGACCGTCTTCGAGTACTGGACCCACGCCCTCTCCTACCTGCCGACCGAGAGCCTCCGGTTCTATGTGCGCCAGATGCGCCGGGAGTGGGAGGAGCGGGTCTGGTTCGGCACGGTCTCCAGCCAGGACCTGCGCCGGGTGGTCTCGCGCATTCGGAGAGACGGCCCGATCACCATCCGGGACCTCGACAATGACGCGCTGGTCGAAAAGATCCACGCCTGGGGCAGCCGGAAACCGAGCAAGCGCGTGCTGGAGGCCGCTTTCTACAAGGGCCTGGTTACCATCAGCCGGCGGACCGGCATGCTCAAGACCTATGAGCTGCTGCCCCGCCATTTCGGCTGGGACCGCCTGCCCCGCGCCGCGAGCGAGCGGGAGACGCTCGACTATCGGCTCGACCGCGCCCTGCGAGCGCAGGGGGTGGTAAGCGTGGAGTCGATCTGCTACCAGGACGCCGCCGGCAAGCCGGCGATGCGGCGGCTGGTGGAGTCACGCGTCCGTCGAAAGGAGCTGGTCCCGGTGGTGGTGGAAGGCGCGGAGCGGCTGGCGCACTGGGTCCGACCGGCTGCGCTCGAGAGCCTTCCGGTTCCCGCGGAGGAGCTGGTTCACATCCTGTCACCCTTCGACCCGCTCATCATCCAGCGCAAGCGGCTCCGGCTCTTCTTCGGCTATGACTATCGTTTCGAGGCTTACGTTCCCAGGGACAAACGGGTGTTCGGCTATTTCGTGTGCCCGGTGCTGATCGGCGATCGAATCGTGGCCGGCCTCGACCTCAAGACCGACCGGGAGCGGCAGCAGCTGCTGGTGCGGCGCTGGAACTGGGTCGGGCGGGGGACGTCACGAACCCATCGGCAGCGGGTGGAGGCCGCCTTGCATCGGTTCGAGCAGTTCCAGTTGGGCCAAAGCTAGACTTGGGAGCTCCGTCGGCCGTCTACTGGACTATCACCGTATCCTGTACGGTCGGGCTCTGACCGTTATGAAAGAAGGTGATGACCGCCCGCCCGGACCGAACGGCCTGAAACCGGAACCGCTGGGTGGGGCCTTGGGGCCCCGCGTCGCCGCTGATCACCGTGAGAAATTGGACCGCCGAGGAGGAGATGCGAGGCGGACTGATGTACTCGCCCGTGCCGATCGTCTCGAGGGTGATGCTGAACACCTCGGACGAGATCACCGAGATGGTCTCGCCGTGGCTGTCGGTCGAGTTCGGGGCGCCTGCGTTGTCCGAGTTGCATGCCGTCAGGAAGGCGAGACCGATAAGGGGTGCGAGCCGTGGCATGCAGCCTCCACGTGGAGAGGTGTCGGTTGGTGCTGCGTCTCCTGCCGGGAGACCGTTCGGCCTCCGGATGGTGACGTCCGAGCCGACCGGCGGCCCACCCCCCGACCCTCCACGTCCTACGTGGCCATCGTTCCCCGGTGGACGTCCCACTCTCCACCGGTCACCGACGCCAGGTGTAGCCGAGACCGAGCTCGATCATGGAGGCGACGGCGCTCTGGCCTTCGGGCATGCCCGGCGCGTAGCCGGCGCCTACCCCGAGCATGGCAGTGAACCCCCCGCGTGACGCAAACTGATAGCCCACCTCCAGGCCCGGCCCATACAGCCGCCTGCGATCTTCGGTGGCTCCATTCTCGATGAAGAGCTGTGACGCTGAGAGCGCAAGAAACCCCCGATGCTTGACCCCAGCGGTAAAGCCGCGGAGGCCCAAGGCGAAAGTGAGCCCTGAAGGATCACCGAGATCGATGCTGGGCGTGTATCCCAGACCCAGAAACGCCGAGAGCCGTTCGTGGGCGAAGTATCTCTCTCCTTGTACCCCCAGCCATCCCATCGTGTTCCCGATGCCCGCCGTTACCGTGGCGATCCGCTGCGGCTCAGCCGGCTGCTGTGCCATGAGCGTCGGCGGACTTGCCAGGATGAGCAGTCCGACCACCGAGGCATGCCTTGGCATTGGACCTCCACCTGTTCGGGTAGTGCTTCCGGTAAGGCCAAGGGTGGGTGAGTAAGGAGGGGCGGACGCAGACACCGCCCAATCGACCTCCTGATCCAGACGCACGGTTGTTGCCATGTCACCCTCACCGAGGGTGGGGAGTACGGTCGTGAGAGGACATCGAAACCCCCAGCCACCCCGCAGGAGGGGGTGGCTGGTGTGTGGTCCGCCAGGTTCAGGGCCGCCAGTCGAGCCCGAGCTGCAGCCGGGCCGAAGTGGTGCTGTTGAGATCGGGCCTGCCGCTGACCTCGGGGTCCTCATAGTGGCTGTACTTGCCCACCGAGATCAGCGCGGCCGCGTTCACAGCCACCGCCGGCGCAATCTGGTAGGTCATCCCGCCACCGCCCGACAGGGCCATGCCGTTCATCCGCACGTTGCCGAAGTCGGCCATGGTCGCCTTGACCGCGCGGGTGCCGACCGACGCCGTTACATACGGCGTGACCTTGCTCTTGGCCCGGGGAAAGCTCATCCGGCCGCCCACCTCGAGCATGGTGAAGCTCCAATGGTTGGTCGGGTCCTCCGCGGCGGCGCCCAGCCGGCCCAGGTCCGCCCCCGCATAAATCAGGAAGCGCGGGTCGATGGCGTAGCCGATCTGGGCCCCGACGCCCGGGCCCATCCCGAGTTCCGAGGGCGTGTCGAAGTCCCGGCCGCCGATGCTGAAGCCGGGCATGGCGGACAGATGCGCGTTGATCACCACGCCGCTCGGCGCCCGCACCGCATGGCGGGAGACGGCGCGCTGGGCGTGCGCGGTGCCGGTGGTGGCCGCAATCGCCAACAGGGTCAGGTGCATCGATGGCAGACGTCGCATACGGGGTGTCCCCTCCAGGTCGTGGTGGCGGTGATGCCTTCGAAGAGGGGATACGCAGAGCAGCCGGAGCTCGTCTCACGGGCCGGGTGGGCTGGTGCCATGGCACCGAGGTGACACCAGTCACCGGCCTGCCTCGGCAGTCGGGTTATCGTGGCGCCGGTGACGTCCTGATAACCGCGGCACGGAGGATGGCCCGATGAAGTGCAGAACCCTTGCAGCCCTCATGCTCCTGAGCTTCGGCTCCGCCGCCGCGGCTCGGGCGCAAGGCACCGGTACCTTCGAGCTCGGCGGGTTCGGGCAGGTGAGCTACTTCGACCGCTCGCTCCATGCGACCCAGGCGAGGGGCGGTGCCGGCGCCCTGCTGGGGTTCTTCCTCACCCGCCGCCTCGAGCTCCAGGGCCAGGGGGCGTTCGTGCCCACGGACAACCGCGAAGGCCATGTCTATTACATCCCGCTCCGGGCCCATCTGCTGTACAACCTGCCCACCGGCGAGCACACCGCGCTGTTCCTCGGCGCGGGCTACGTCCACAACGAGTACCGCCATGACATGGACGCGAGCGATGACGGGGGCAGCGCCATCGCCGGCCTCCGCCTCGGGCTGCGCGGCTTGCCCTCCATCCGGGTGGCGACCTACGTGGACTACATGCCCTCGCCGGCCAACGGGGTCGACAACAACGTCAACTGGGGCCTGCAGGTGGGGCTGAGCTGGCTGTTCGGCCGGAATGCGCCGGTCTGGTCGCCCCAGGGCACGCCCGCCGCCCGGAGCGACTCGGCCATGCACGCCGACTCCCTGGCGACCGTACGCGCCGACTCGCTCCGGCTGGCCGCCGAAGCCGCGCGGGCCGACTCCGCCCGGGCCCAGGCCGCCCGCGACAACTCGGCGGCCGCGGCGAAAGCCGACAGCGTCCGCGCGGCGCAGGCCGCCCAGGCTCAGCGCCAGACCGCGCTTCGCGACAGCCTCGCGACGGCGGCGCGGAACGACAGCATCCGGACGGCGGCGCTGCGCGACAGTCTCCGGCTCACCCGTGACCGGGCGCGCATGGCGGCGCTCCGGGACAGCCTCGCGCGGGTGGCATTGCGCGACAGCCTCCGTGCCATGACGGCCACCAAGAACACGCGGGTGACGCTTCGGGGAGTCAACTTCGAGATCAACAAGGCGGTGCTGCTGCCGGAGTCGCGCGACATCCTGGACGACGTCGCCCGGTCCCTGGTGGCCAATCCCGAGGTCACCGTCGAGGTCGCCGGCCACACGGACAATACCGGACCGCGAGCGCTCAACGACAGCCTCTCGCTCGCGCGCGCCGAGTCGGTGAAGGCGTTCCTCATCGAGCACGGGGTCGAGGCTGGCCGGATGACGGTGCACGGGTACGCCTGGGACCAGCCGGTGGCGAGCAACAAGACCGCGTCGGGACGGGCGCAGAACCGGCGGGTGGAGCTGCGGCGGACGGACTAGGGCCCGAGCGCGACCAGCTTCCGCCTCGCGCCGTCCAGCTCGGGCGCGAGCTCCGGATCGGCCTGGCGCCAGAGATCGACCAGCTTCGCGTAGGCGGCCTCGGCGCGGGCTCGGTCGCCCCGCGCCTCGTACAGCTCGCCGACCCGTTCCAGCGCCCGCGCGAGCTCGGTCCCGTCCACCTCGAACCGCCATTGCCACGGCGTGGCGAGATACCGCTCGTAGGCCGCGAGCGCGGAGTCCGGCAGCGCCATCGCATCGTACAGTCGCGCGAGGTCCGGCAGCACGCAGATCCCGCACTCGATCGCCGCGGCGGCGGCCGTCAGCTCGCGCTCGGCGGCAGCTCGCTTGCCCTCCGCGGCGGCGATCACGCCGAGCGACCAGCGCCGCTCGGGCGTGAGGCCGCGGCGGGCGTCGAGCCGTGAGCGACTCGCGGCGGACATCAGTTCGCGC
>DASSMN010000135.1:0-11721 GCA_035688885.1 Gemmatimonadales bacterium | reverse complement strand
GGCACTGAGGCACAGAGGGTTCCGAGGGGACGCCAAGCCTCGATACCCGCAACCATTTGATTTGAGGGGTCTTCCCACCAGCCGCGGTGCCCGCGCCGCCACCACCAAGTTCCACCTCTGTGCCTCCGTGCCTCTGTGGTTTGCAGTTGCAGCGGCCCGCTTGGCACACGGCGCTGTTCAGACGCCCGCGAGCGCCGGCTTCCGTGCCTTCGAGATGTAGGCCTCGAACTCGGAGCGGAACTTCTGGATCCCGCTCACGATCGGCGCGGCGCAGGAATCGCTCAGCACGCAGATCGTCTTCCCCGTCATGTTCTCCGAGAGGTCGAGGAGCAGCTGGAGGTCCTCCTCCTTGCCCTTCCCCGCCAGGATCCGCTCCAGGATCTTCGTGGTCCACGCCGTGCCTTCGCGGCACTGGGTGCACTGGGCGCAGCTCTCGTGGGCGTAGAATCGGGCCAGCCGCCAGATCTGGTAGACCATGTCGGTGGTATCGTCCATGACGATCATGCCCGCCGAGCCGAGCATCGAGCCCCGTTCGACGATGCCCTCGTAGTCGAACAGGGCCGCCTCGGCTTCGTCCCGGGTCATGATCGGGACCGAGCTCCCGCCGGGGATGACGGCCTTGATGGTGCGGCCCGGCTTGGGGCCGCCCGCCATGTCGTACAGGATCTCCTTGAGCGGCGTGCCCATGGTGACCTCGTAGTTCCCCGGCCGCTGGATGTGGCCGCAGATCGAGATCAGCTTGGTGCCGGTGCTCTTGGGGTTGCCCCGGCACAGCGCCTTGTACCAGGCCGCGCCCCGGTTGATGATGTGCGGCACCGCCGCGAGCGTCTCCACGTTGTTGATCGTGGTCGGCATGCCGAACACGCCCGAGACTGCCGGAAACGGCGGCTTGATCCGAGGGTTGCCGCGCTTCCCCTCGAGCGAGTTCATCATCGCGGTCTCTTCGCCGCAGATGTAGGCCCCCGCCCCGCGGTGCAGCACGATGTCGATCCGCTTCCCGCTCCCCAGCGCGTTAGCGCCCAGTGCCCCCTTGGCGTACGCCTCCTCCACCGCGGCGGACATGATGCGCCACGGCTCGGTGAACTCACCGCGGATATAGATGTAGCAGCGCTCCGCCCCGATGGCGTACGCGGCCACGGCACATCCCTCGATGAGCGCGTGGGGCGTCCAGCGCATGATCTCGCGGTCCTTGAACGTCCCCGGCTCGGACTCGTCGGCGTTGCACACCAGGTAGTGCGGCTTCACGACCTCTTTGGGCATGAACGACCACTTGAGCCCGGTCGGGAAGCCCGCGCCCCCCCGTCCGCGGAGGCCCGAGGCCTTCACCTCTTCCACCAGTCCCTCGCGGGTCATGCCGAGCGCCTTCCGGAGCGCCGCGTAGCCGCCACGCTCGATCCACCCGTCGTAGCTTCGCGCGCCCGCGTCGCCGAAGTACTGCGACAGGACGACGGTTTCCTTGGGGTGGCTGGGGTGCGGATAGCCCATTACGCATACCTCTGGAGCAGTCCCGGAACCGTCTCGGGGGTCACGCTTTCGATGAAGTCGTCGTCGATGAGGATCGGCGTCGGGAAGCCGCACGCGCCGAGGCATTCGACCTCGATCACGGTGAACCGCCCGTCGGGGCTGGTGGCCCCGAGCTCGCCGCAGCCGGTGGCCTGGAGCAGCGCCTTCACCACGTCTTCCGCGCCGCAGATGTTGCACGGCGAGGTGGTGCACACCTGAATGAAGTGGCGGCCCACCGGGTGCGTGTGGTACATGGTGTAGAACGTCACCACGCCCTTGACGTAGGCCGGGGTGAGCTCCAGCACGTCGGCCACCTCGTTGATGGCGGGCTCGGAAATCCAGCCGCGCGCCTCCTGCACCATCCACAGCGCCGGCAGCAGGCAGGCCATCTTGGTGGGATATTTCTGGTACAGCGCCTCGAGCCGCGCCCGGGTCTGACCCACGAACACCGGCTCGTGGGGCCCCTCATGGCCGCCGTGCGTGACCGTCGGGTTGGCCTGGGAGCTCATCGGTCCACCTCGCCCATCACGATATCCACGCTCGCGTTGATGGCGATGACGTCGGAGAGGAGCGCGCCCTCGCACATCTTGGGCAGGCTCGCCAGGTTGATGAACGACGGCGGCCGGATACGCCAGCGCACCGGCTTGGCGGTGCCGTCGGACACGAAGTAGTAGCCCAGCTCGCCCTTGGGGTTCTCGATCCCCATGTACGCCTCGCCCACCGGCGGCTTCACGCCTTCCATCACCTGCTTGAAATGAAAGATCATCGCCTCCATGTCGCTCATCGCGCGCGACTTGGGCGGCAGAATCACGCGGGGGTCGCTCACGTTGATGGGCGCGCCCTGGAGCCGCGCCAGGCGGTCGAGCGCCTGCTCGAGAATCCGGTTGGACTGCCACATCTCCTCGAGCCGCACCCGGTAGCGATCGTAGATGTCGCCGTGCTCGCCCACCGGAACGTCGAACTCGTAGGTCTCGTAGTCGAGGTAGGGACGGTCCTTGCGGACGTCGTAATCCACCCCGCTGGCGCGGAGCATCGGGCCCGACAACGAGTAATTGGTGGCCTCCGCGGCCGTGAGCACCCCGACGCCCTGCGTGCGGCCGATCCAGATCGCGTTCCGGGTGAACATGGTGTCCACCTCGGTGAGCGTCTTGGGGAAGGTGCGGGTGAAGTCGCGGAGCCCCGCCTCGAACGCCTCGGGCACGTCGGCCATCATGCCGCCGACCCGCGTGAGGCTGGTCGTGAGGCGGGCGCCGGTCCACATCTCCTGCAGGTTGTAGATCCGCTCGCGCTGCTGGAACGACCACAGGAACGGCGTGAACGCGCCGAGGTCGATGCCGGTGGTGCCCAGCCACACGAGGTGCGAGATGATCCGGCTCATCTCGCACGCGATTACCCGGAGCACGCGGCACCGCTCCGGCACCTGGATGCCCATGAGCTTCTCGGCCGCCAGCGCCAGGCACACGTTGTTGGCCATGGGCGACAGGTAGTCGGTCCGGTCGGTGAGCGGGATGATCTGGTTGTAGTGGCGATACTCGCCCAGCTTCTCGAAGCCCGAGTGCAGGTATCCCACGTGCGGAATACAGCGCTTGACGGTCTCGCCCTCGAGCTCGAGCACCAGCCGGAGCACCCCGTGCGTGGCCGGGTGCTGCGGACCGATGTTCACCAGCATGTGCTCCGCGCCGAACTCCGTGTCGTAGCGGTCGGTGCCGGCGCCCAGCGGCACGCGAGTCGGACGGCCCTCGGCGTCGAGCCCGGGGGTGGCCAGCGCCATCTCGACGGTGCGCAGACTCATCTCAGGAACCCTCGCTCGCCTCGCGCCAGCCGCTCCCGCATGTCGGCGGGGAGCTCGTTGTACGCTTCGGCGATGGACAGCTCTTCCATGGAGTAGTGGGCTTCCGGATTCGCGGCCAGCGCCTGTCGGGTCTGCTCGGCCCGGCTGAAGTGGCCCCGGAGCGGGAAGTCCTTTCGCAGCGGGAAGCCTTCCGCGTAGGTCTCCCACATCAGGATCCGGCGGAGGTCCGGGTGGCCCGCGAAGGTGACGCCGAACATGTCGTACACCTCGCGCTCGAGCCAGTCGGCGCCGCGCCACAGGTCCCACACCGAGGCGACCTCCAGCGGCCCGGTCTTCTCGAGCTCCGCCTTGACCCGCAGGTCCGCCTTGCGCGGAATCGAGCGCAGCTGCCACACCACTTCGAGCGGGCGCTCGGGATCGCGGTACTCGACGGCCGTCACGTCGGTGAGGTAGTCGAACTGCTGGCCCGGCGTATCGCGCAGCCAGGCGAGCACATCGTGCGCGCGGGCGGCCCGGACGTACACGATCGTGTCCCCGCACGAGACCGCATGGCGCACGATCCCGTCGCCGAACTGCGCGCGAAGGGACGCCACCGAAGGGGAGACGGGCGCGGTCATCGAGAGCCTCCCATGGTGTCCCCGCAGCTCTGGCGCAGCCGGAGCCCCGCCCCGTGAGGCGCCGCGTGTGCGACCGGTGCCATCATGTGGAGCGGGTTTGGTGAACCGAGTTGCCGAACGGCTCGGACAGCTCGTCGACCCGCTCGGGCGGCAGGAACAGGCCCGACGGCCCGACCAGCTTCTCGTCGCGCAGCGTGTCGTCGGCGATGCTCTCGCCCATGATCTTCTTCTGCAGCAGGCGGATGCCGTAGATCAGACCCTCGGGGCGAGGCGGGCACCCGGGAACGTACACGTCGACCGGGATGATGGTGTCGATGCCCTGCACCATCGAGTAGTTGTCGAAGATCCCGCCCGACGAGGCGCAGGCCCCCATCGAAATGGACCACTTGGGCTGCGGCATCTGATCCCAGATGCGCCGGATGACCGGCGCCAGCTTGAACGGCAGCCGGCCGGCACAGATCAGCACGTCGGCCTGCCGCGGCGAGAAGCTCATCCGCTCCATGCCGAACCGCGCCAGGTCGAAGCGGCTGGCCGCGGTGGCCATGAACTCGATGGCGCAGCAGGCGGTGCCGAACGGCATGGGCCAGAGCGAGTTGCTCCGGGCCCAGTTGGTGAGGAAATCCAGCCGGGTGGTGACCCAATTGGGCGACAGCGACGACACCGTCGTCGCATCGGATTTCTGGTATTCGGTGGCGGGATTGGTCAATCCCATTGCAGCGCTCCCCGCTTCCAGATATACACGTACCCCACCGCGAGAATCACGATGAAGACGAACATCTCGATGATGAGCACGCCGGCCAGGTCGCTCAGCTGACGAAAGGCCACGGCCCACGGAATCATGAACACGGTCTCGATGTCGAAGATGATGAACAGCATCGCGACCAGGTAGAACTTGACCGAAAAGCGTTCCCGCGCGTCGCCGAGGACCGGCATGCCGGATTCGTACGGGGCGATTTTGGTGGGAGTCCGGCGGTAGGTCGAGAGGAGGTGCGACGCGCCCAGCATGAGCACCGCGTTGGCGACCACAAACACGACGAGGATTACGATTGGAATATAGGGCTGAAGCATACGCCTCGGCGAAGAATCGGCATCGTGAATTTTTTCACTTATCCTGCGGAAGATACCCGACTTAGGAGGTCAATTCAACCCGCCCGCCACCCCGAAAAGGGCGGCAAACCCGCCCCCCCGCGATCCGACTATATTCCCCGCCCGGCAACCAGGACCCGGCCACCTCCGTGAGGGCAAATGTCCATCAAGTCCGACCGCTGGATCCGCCGCATGGCCCGCGAGCGCGGGATGATCGAGCCGTTCGTGGACGCCCAGGTGCGGCAGACCGATGCCCAGGGCCGGCGGGTGATCTCCTACGGCGTGTCGAGCTACGGCTACGATATGCGGGTGGCGCCCGAGTTCAAGATCTTCACCAACGTGCTGAGCGCGATCGTCGACCCCAAGGAGTTCGATCAGCGGAGCTTCGTGCCCTTCGAGGGTCCGGTCTGCATCGTGCCCCCCAACAGCTTCGCCCTGGCGCGCTCGGTGGAGTACTTCCGCATTCCGCGCGAGGTGCTGACGATCTGCGTCGGCAAGAGCACCTATGCCCGGTGCGGCATCATCACCAACGTGACGCCGTTCGAGCCGGAGTGGGAGGGCCACGTCACGCTCGAGATCAGCAACACCACACCGCTCCCGGCCCGGATCTACGCCAACGAGGGGATCTGTCAGGTCCTCTTCTTCGAGGCCGACCCCGACGACATCTGCGAGACCAGCTACGCCGACAAGGCCGGGAAGTATCAAGGCCAGACCGGCGTCACGCTGCCGAAGCTCTAGCCCAGCGGGACCCCCCATGCGCCCCTTCATCCTGTTCCTGCTGCTCGCGGCGGTGCCGCTCCAGGCCCAGCAGCCCGACTCGAACACCCCTCGCCAGCCGGTCCGGCTGCTCAACCTGCAGCCGGCGCTCAAGCCCCCGGTGGCGGACACCGGCATCTTCAGTCCGCTCCCGTTGCCCGAGGCCAACGAGATCCGCAGCGCCGACGGCACGCCCGGACCGGCCTACTGGCAGCAGCGCGCCGACTACACCATCAAGGCCACGCTCGATACCGCGGCCAAACGGGTGACCGGCACCGAGCAGATCCGCTACACCAACCACTCGCCCGACACGCTGCGGTTCGTGTGGATGCAGGTGGACCAGAACCTGTTCAAGCCCGGCAGCACCGGCTCGCTGCTGTTCGCAGCCGAGAGCCGGTTCGGCGGGGCCGGGTTTCAGGGCGGGTTCGAGATCGCGAGCCTCACCCAGAGCTCCGCGGCCCCGGCGGCGCCCGCCTCCTCCCGCCCGCGGCATCGCTCGTCGGCGCTGTCCGCCGACCCGCCCCGCCCCCTGCCGCCCACGGCGCTCAGCCACCGGGTCGACGACACCATGATGTGGGTCGAGCTGGCGCGCCCGCTCGCGCCGGGCGAGACGACCGTATTCGACCTGCGCTATGCCTTCAACGTGCCCGAGCACGGCGCCGACCGCATGGGCCGTGACGGCAGCCTCTACGAAATCGCCCAGTGGTACCCGCGGATGGCCGTCTACGACGACGTACACGGGTGGAACACCGACCAGTATCTCGGCCAGGGCGAGTTCTACCTCGAGTATGGCACGATCGATTATGAGGTGACGGTGCCCGCCGGTTACATCGTGGCCGGGAGCGGCGTGCTGCAGAACGCCGATCAGGTGCTCACCCCCACCCAGCGGGCCCGACTGGCCGCGGCGGTCAAGTCCGATACCGCGATGGCGATCGTGACCGCCGACGAGCTGGCCTCCGGCGCGGCGCGCCCCCGGCGCGATGGAACGCTCACCTGGCGGTTCCACGCCGACCAGGTGCGGGACGCCGCGTGGGCCGCCTCGCCCGATTACGTATGGGATGCGTGCGGCTGGAACGGCATCCTGGCCCAGGCGTACTACCGCAGCGACGCGCGCCCGACCTGGGAAGACGCCGCCAAGATGAGCCGCTTCTCGATTCAGGAGTACAGCACCCGCTGGTTCCAGTATCCCTATCCGCAGATCAGCGCGATCGAAGGGACCGTGTCGGGCATGGAATACCCCATGGTCGCGATGGAGGCCGCGGCGGACGACAAGGACGAGCTGTACAACGTCGTCACCCACGAGATCGGCCACATGTGGTATCCGATGACCGTGGGATCGGACGAGCGGCGCTACGCGTGGATGGACGAGGGGTTCAACACGTTCATCAACACCTTCTCGGAGCAGGACTACTGGAAGCGGGACGACAGCGACAAGCGGCGCAGCGAGATCCAGTTCGTCACCAGCCTGGACCAGGGCCTCACCCCGCAGCCGATCATGACGCCGGCCAACCGCTATCGCAACAACGACAACCTCGGCTCGCTGGCCTACGAAAAGCCGTCCATCATGTTGCTGGCGCTCCGCAACAAGGTGCTCGGGCCCGAGGTGTTCGACACCGCCTTCCGCGAGTACACCCGGCGCTGGGCTTTCAAGCACCCGCAGCCCGCCGATTTCTTCCGCACGATCGAGGAGGTCTCGGGCCGCGACCTGTCGTGGTTCTGGCGGGGATTCTTCTACACCACGGCCGCGCTCGACCAGAGCGTCGAGAGCGTGAAGCAGGGGCCCGACAGCAGCACCCTGGTGACGATTCGAAACCTCGGCCCTGCCGTCATGCCGGTCGAGCTGCAGCTGGGTCTGGCCGACGGGACCACGACCACGGTGAAGCTGCCGGTCGAGATCTGGTACAACGGCAATCGCTTCGTCTACCGCTTGCCGCCGGGACCGGCGGTGGTGAGCGCCCGGGTCAATCCCGACGGACTGTTCCCCGACGTGAACCCGAGCAACGACGCGTGGGCCACGCCGACGGGGACGACGCCTTGAAGGTGCGCCATCCCTCGGCGCTCGGGATGCGGTCGGGCCGACCTCGCCTCGCCTTCCCCGCGCCGCAGCCGTCCCGTAGATTGGCCCAGCCCCCTCGGAGACGCGCGTGTCCCTGCCGGAGTACCTGCTCGACCTTCCCGCCGAAGAGGCTGCCCGCCTGATCGCCCTGGCCTTGCTGGATCGAACAGCCGAGGCCGCGCAGCGATTGCTCGATCCGACCGATCCGACCGCGCTGCACGACTTCCGGGTGGCGACCCGCCGGCTCCGCAGCGGGCTTCAAGCCTATCGTCCCGAGATCGACGGCAGCGTACCGGGCCGGCTCCGGCGCCGGCTGGCGCGACTCGCCCGCGCGACTGCCCGAAGCCGCGATGCCGAGGTGCAGCTGGCGTGGGAGCGCGAACAGGAACCCGCGCTCACCGAGCGGCAGCGGGCGGGCCTTCGGTGGCATCTCGAGCGGCTCGAAGCGCGGCGCCGACGCGCGGGACGTCGGCTGGCGCGCCACGTCGCCCGGAGATTCCTCCGCCTCGAGTCGAGCCTCCGCGATCGGCTGGAGCGCTATCGGCTGCGGATCGAGCGCGATCCCGCCCGCCGGCGCGACGAGGCGGCGGCGGTGCTCGGCAGCCGGATCCGCAAGTTCGCCGGCGACCTGGAATGCCGGCTGGGCGCGGTGCGCACCATGGTCGACGAGGCGCCGGCGCACCGCGCGCGCATCGCGGCCAAGCGGCTGCGCTATCTGCTCGAGCCGATTCGGAGCGAGCTGGATGGCATCGAGCCGCTCATCGGGAAGCTGCGTGAGCTGCAGGATGCCCTCGGCGAGCTGCGCGACAGCCGGACCCAGCGGGCGGCGCTGCTCAGGGACCTGGCGCAGGCGGGGCGGGAGCACGACCGCCGGCTCGACGCCGCCGTCCGCGCGGGTACCCTCGGCGCCGGGGTGCTCGACGAGGAGGAGGACCCCCGCCCCGGGCTGCTCGCGCTGGCGGAGCGGCTCGAGGAACGCGAAGCCGAGGCGTTCGCGCGCCTCCGGGCCGACTGGCTCGCCGGGGCCGCGGACGGCTTCTTCGAGGCCGTGACCCGGGCCGGCAAGCGGATCGCGAACCGTCCCGCATGCGTGGCGGAGATCGAGCGCCGGTTTCTGCTTCGCCGGGTCCCCGCCACCGCGCTCGCCTTTGCGCGCCAGGAGATCGAGCAGGGCTGGCTCCCGGGACTGCGGCTGGTCGAGCGCATCACCGGCCTGGGCCCGACGCCGGCTCCGGCGACACTGCGCACCTCCCGGCCCGCCACGGGCACCCGCCCGACCGAGCCCGACGGCGAGGTCGACGCCGAGCTGTTCCAGGCCATGTGGCCGCTCACCGCCGGCCGCCGTCTCCGCAAACGGCGGTACATCGTGACGGACTACGATCTGCAATGGGAGATCGACCAATACCTCGATCGGGACCTGGTGCTGCTCGAGGTGGCCCCCGCCCCGGATGCCGAGGTGGCGCTGCCGGAGTGGCTGGCCCCCTACGTGGTCCGCGAGGTGACGGGCGAGTCCGACTTCACCGCCCGAGCCCTGGCGCACTAGGCCGCTAGACTGCCGATGCCCTTTCCGCTGGCTCCGCCCTCACGAGGAATCGTTCCGTGCGTCTGATCGTCGCTGGCCTGCTGCTCTCACTGCCCGCCACTGCCCTGGCCCAGGCGGCGCCGCCCGCCCCGCACCCCGAGGCGGCATTCCGTCGGCTCGAGCTCCCCTCGCCCAACGCCATCCGCACCGGCAGCGGCGAGCCGGGCCCCGGCTACTGGCAGCAGCGTGCGGACTACGTGATCCGGGCGACGCTCGACACCGCGAGCCGGTCGGTGCGCGGCGAAGAGCGGATCACCTATACCAACAACTCGCCGGATACCCTCCGCTACGTCTGGCTCCATCTGGAGCAGAACCTGTTCAACAGCGAAAGCCGAGGTTACCGGGTGTTCGGCCAGGACCCGCGGTTCGGCACCAAAGGCGCCGAAGTCTCCGTGCGCCTGCTCAAGGTGGGCGAGCCGGCGGTGGCGGCCACCAAGGCCAGGCCGGGCGCGCCGGCCAGGCCGGCCGTTCCGGCATCCGCCCTCGAGTACGCCGTCAACGGCACCGAGCTCAGGATCGATCTCGCCCGGCCGCTGCCGCCCAAGGGCAAGCAGGTTCTGGAGCTCGCCTGGTCGTTCGGGTTCGGCGCCAACAGCAACCGGATGGGCATCGAGGACATCGACGGCGCGACCATCTATGAGGTGGCGCAGTGGTACCCGCGCATGGCGGTGTACGACGACGTGCGGGGCTGGAATACCGAGCAGTATCTCGGCCAGGGGGAGTTCTACCTCGAGTACGGCAGCTTCGACGTCAGCCTCAGCGTCCCCGCGGATATGATCGTGGCCGCCACCGGCACGCTCCAGAACCCCGACGAGGTCCTCACCGCGGCGCAGCGGGCCCGGCTGGCGCGGGCCCGGACCAGCGACCAGACGGTGATCATTCGCGGCAAGGACGAGATCGGCGACCCGGCGTCGCGTCCCCCCACGCCCTATCCCACGCTCACCTGGCGTTTCACCGCCGACAGCGTGCGGGACTTCAGCTGGGCCGCCGCGCGGCACTTCATCTGGGACGCGGTCGGCGTGAACGGCGGCAAGACGCTCGCGATGAGCTTCTATCCTCCGTCGGCCGACTCGATCTGGAAAGAGGCGAGCCAGTACGCCAAGACCGCCATCGAGTACTACTCCAAGCAGTGGATGCCCTATCCCTATCCCTACGCGAGCAACGTGAACGGCATCGAGGGCGGCATGGAGTATCCCATGATCGTCTTCTGCCGCAACCGATCCGACCCAGAGGGGTTGTACAGTGTGACCGACCACGAGTTCGGCCACACCTGGTTTCCCATGGTGGTCGGCAGCAACGAGCGGCAGTACGGGTGGATGGACGAGGGCTTCAACAGCTTCATGAACCACTACAGCTTCCCCAAGCGGTGGCCCAACGAGCCGCTGCCGCTCGCGCGCGGGGTGCAGGACACCTACATCAAGAATGCGCTGTCGGGCGACGAAGAGCCGATCATGACCCCCGCCGACCGCATGCGGACGAACGAGAACTGGCGGCAGGCGCTCTATAACAAGCCGGCGGTGGGACTGGTGCTCCTTCGCGAGCACATCACGTCGCCCGACCGGTTCGACCCGGTGTTCCGCGAGTACATCCGCCGCTGGGCCTACAAGCACCCGACACCGGCGGACTTCTTCCGCACCATGGAGGACGGGCTCGGTGAGGACCTCAGCTGGTTCTGGCGGTCGTGGTTCTACACCACCGACCGGCTCGACCAGGCGGTGGACTCGGTGGCGCTGTCGGATTCGGCGGGAGTGGTGTCGCGGGTGTATCTCCGCAGCGTCGGGCAGATGCCGATGCCGGTCGAGCTGGCGCTCCGGATGGATGACGGCAGCACCCAGCGGGTGAGCCTGCCGGTGGAGATCTGGGGGCTCAGGAACACCTACACGGCGCTCATTGCCGGCCCGAAGAAGGTGAACGGCGTGGTGATCGATCCCGACAACTGGTATCCCGACGTCGACCGCAGCAACAATCGCTGGCCCGCCGCGGCGCCTGCCGGCGCCCCGCAGCCCGCCGCGACCGGCGCATCTTCGGGGACGGGTACGACGAAGTAGGCGTGAGCCGGATCGGGTTGAATCACACCGCGGCCCCCGCCGGGGCCGCCGTTCGACCGGCAGCCTAGGGCGTCTTCAACTGCCAGAGCCCGCTCAGCATGTCGATGGCGTACAGCGATCCGTTGGCCAGCTGCACACCCCAGGTGTAGGTGTCGTTGTTCCCGCCCGGCTTGATCTCTGCGATCAGCCGGTTGGACAGGTCACCCAAAAGCTGTCCCGACACGTCCAGCGCCACCACCCCGCCGTTGTAATAAGCCATGTACAGGATCTGACGCGACTCA
>DASSMN010000038.1:0-3002 GCA_035688885.1 Gemmatimonadales bacterium | reverse complement strand
CCGGATAGGCGTCCTCGTGGTGGGCCACCAGCGTACGCCAGTGTTCGTCGCCGGCGCGCTCGATCGAGGCGCGCACATCTTCGCGGGTCAGCGGCATGATCACCTCCGGGACGAGGGCGATAGAGAACATACCCGGACGATACCGGCTTTCAGTGATCCGAGTCGCCTCGGGGCCGAGGCACCTGGATGTGGAGCGGCTGGTGGGCGACCTCGACCATCCGCGCGGCGGGATCGAATCGGCCGATCCAGACGTCGTACGCTCCGGGCTTGAGCGGGCCGATTCGCGCCTCGAACAGCACCTGCCGCCGCTGGGAGGGCGGAGCCGGGGGCAGCGGGTCGTCCATCGGGCGGCCGGACAGCGAATCGTACAACGTGAGGCGCACCGTCCGTCGCTCGGACAGGTCGAGGTCGGCGTAGAGCCCGACGCCTTCGGTCTGGATGCCGATCCCGCGGATGATGACCACCTGGCTGTCGATTCTGAGCGTGGGGGGGCCGGTATCGGCCGGGCTGGCGTTGCCGAGCACCGCAAAGCTCAGGCGCTGCTCGGGTCCGGGGGCCGTGGCCGCGCGGCCGCCGCAGGCGCCCCCGAGGACGCAGGTCCAGAGCAGGAGCCGAGCCCTCATGCGGAGCCGGGCACGTCGGGCGCCGGCGCCGTGCGGGCCCGAGTCCACCAGCGAAACACCGGGACACCGAGCAGCAGGAGCCCGGTTCCGATGGCGGCGTTCCGCGGGCTCTCGAGCACGGAGCTCACCACTACGAGAAGGGCCGCGAGCACGAAGAACGCGACCGTCCACGGATACCCGGGCACGAGCATCCCGCGGGTTCCGGCCGCGCGCCCCTCATCGGCGGCGCGAATTCGCGCCAGCCCCGCGGCCGTGAGCCCGAAGAAGATCCAGTCTCCGAACGAGACGTAGTCGACCAGCTGCGCGAAGCTGCCGGTGAGCGTCAGGAGAATGGCCCAGGCCGACTCGGCCACGATGGCGGCTGCCGGCGTCTGGTAGCGAGGGTGGAGCGCAGCCAGACTGGGAAAGAACACGCCGTCCGCCGCCATCGTCTGGAGCACGCGGGGGGTCACCAGGATGACCAGGTCGAGAAAGCCAAAGGTCGAGACGGCAATCCCGGCCGCGATGAAGGTGCCGCCAGCCGGCCCCAGCAGCCGCCGCATGGTGTCGGCGGCGGGCGCGCTGCTGGCCGCCAGACCGGGGGGCCCCAGCACCCGCAGGTAGGCGAGGTTGGCCAGCAGGTACACTGCCGCTACGACGAGGACGCCCAGCACCAGCGACCGCGGCAGCGTGCGCTCGGGCGCGACGATCTCCTCGGCGATGAAGTTCGTCTGTTGCCAGCCGCCGTAGGTGAACAGCACGGGCACGAGCGCCGCCCCGAAGGCTCGAAGGCCGCCGGGGCCGGCCATGGGCGGGGCGTCGGACACGGGTGCGGGGACGCTGAAGGCCACGCCGGCGGCGATCAGCGTAGCGAGCGCCGCGAGCTTGAGGACGGTGAGGATGTTTACGGTGACGGCTCCCGGCCGGACGCCAACGTAGTTGATCCCCGCGAGGAGCACGATGGCCAGGACCGCGACCGGCACCGCGAGTCGCGGCGACAAGCCCAGCAGTGCCAGCGTATAGTCGGCGAAGGTCACGGCCACCGCCGCAATCGCACCGGTGGCGATCACCAGCAGGAGGGCCCAGCCGTAGAGGAAGGCCGGCAGCGGGCCCCAGGCCTCACGCAGGTAGACGTAGCCGCCGCCGGCCCGCGGCCGGCGCCAACCTAGCTCGCCGAAACAGAATGCCCCGGCGAGGGCCACCAGCGCGCCGGCGGCCCACGTGCCGAGTGCGAGGGTGGGATCGCCGACTCGAGCCGCCACGGCCGCCGGGGTGCGAAAGATCCCGCCGCCGATGATCCCGCCGACCACCGCCATCGTGGCGGAGAACAGTCCCAGCCGGCGAGCGTAGGTTGTCATGCCGTCTCGCAAGTTGAGAGACCCGGCGCGCGGAAGGCACCGCCGAGCAGCGCTGACCTGTTGCTCCGCCTGATGTTAGCCGCTGGTCGTCCGACGGCACGGCGGTTGCCCTCGCCCGGGGTGTGCCCCGCCTCGGTGCCCTCTGGACCACTTCGATCCTCGTGCTCGCCGCCTGCGGTTTCGATCCCGGCGAGAATTCACCCATGACACCGCCGGCGGTCTACCGCGAGTGGTGGGCGAAGACCGAGGCATGTTCGGGATTGAGCGGGGATTTCGATCGAATCCAATGGTCGGTGGTGCCGGGCGACGGGTTCAAATGCTCGAGCGGGACCTGCGCCGGCCACTGGCAGCCCGACCACCACATCTACCTGGCCGCAGACTGGACCACCAACGAGATGGTGGTGCGTCACGAGATGCTGCACGACCTGTTGGGGCGGCCGGGCCATCCTGACCCGCCGTTCGGCAGCCCCTGCCCGCTCACCTGGGCCACGTGGCAGGGCGACGAGCAGCCGTTGCTCGAGCCCCGCAGCACCAGGCCGGAGTTCTAGGCACCCGCTTCTCCGGCCAGGGCGAGCGGATCCGCGCCGCCCAGACAGCGCCGGACTTCCTCGACCAGCTGCTCCGGCCTGAAGGGCTTGGTGAGCAGCGCGCAGGGCGCGGCGATGCCCATCGCCGAGAGCTCGGGACCCGCGTAGCCCGACATCAAGACCACCGGCAGCTGCGGATGGGAGCGGGCCACCCGCTCCATCAGCTGCACACCGTTGAGCCGAGGCATGACCACGTCCGACACGAGCACGGACACGCCGCCCGCGTCCACGATCCGGAGCGCCTGCTCGCCGTCGGCCGCTTCACGAACGTCGAAACCTTCCTCGAGCAGTGCCCGCATCGCGAACCGGCGAACGCTCGGCTCGTCGTCGACCACAAGAATCAGTTCAGCCACAGTCTGGTCCCGGAATGAATGTCAGGGGGTGCGGGAAATGTCGCCGCACCGGCTTCATTCGGCCAGATGTGACGGCGGTCGCCTCGGCTCCCGCGGGGCGGC
>DASSMN010000568.1:0-8690 GCA_035688885.1 Gemmatimonadales bacterium | reverse complement strand
CGCACTGGTTCAGCAACCTGTTCGGCGCGTTCTATTTCATGGGCTCCTTCCTGGGCGCCCACATGCTGCTGGCGCTCCTGATGATCTACGGCGCCTCCCACTTAGGGGTTACGGATCTGGTCTCGCCCAAGCAACGTCACGATCTGGGCAAGCTCTGCTTCGGGTTCACGGTGTTCTGGACCTACCTCATGTGGGCCCAGTTCCTGGTCATCTGGTATGGCAACCTGCCCGAGGAGACCGGGTTCGTCTTCACGCGTCTGTGGGGTCACTGGCTGCCGATCGGCAAGCTGGTCCTGATCGGCATGTTCATCGTGCCGTTCTTCGGCCTGCTCGGCGTGGCGCCCAAGAAGATTCGCGCGACGTTCGTCTTCTTCGCCAGCATCAGCCTGATCTCGCTCTGGCTGGAGCGTTACCTGCTGGTGATGCCGTCCATCACCACGCTGCCCGGTCCGGCGATCGGCCTGCCGGAGATCGGGTCCACCATGCTGTTCGCGGGCCTGTACCTCCTGACCTACGCGCTGTTCGCTCGGACTTTCCCCATGATCTCGCCCCGCCTGGCCGAGATCACGCTCGATCGCGAGCGCGGTCACACCAATCCGCACATGGGGGCGGAGTTCGACCACGAGGAAAGCGCGCGGGACTACGTGCCGATAGAGTCGGTGGAGCGCAGGAACAAGCCCAGGTAGAAGCGGGTGCGGCGGTGAGGGCGGTCAGTCTGGACCTCGGTTGGCCCGACAGTGAGTCAAGCTGACAACGCGAAGGGGGCATGCCAACGCATGCCCCCTTGTCGTGTCGTTCAGATCGAGTCCGGCCGCCCGGGCCCCGGTCAGCGCATGGCCTCTCTCACCCTAGACATCCCGGATACCGGCCCGCCGGTCACTTGCTCCGCATCTCGGCGTTGAGGCGCCGGATCATCGCGCGCAAACTGTCGGGCGGCAGGTCGGCGGTGATGGCCAGCATCCGGTCGCCCACCTGCATGGCCATGGCATGGCTGCCGTCCACCGGCAGCCCTGCCGAGTCGCCCGGAAGGAACAGGGAGTCGACGTCGGTCATGGCCCGCCGGGACAGGATTTGGGACACGTCGGTAGCCGGCCCCTCGATGGTACGGATTACCTGACCCGACGCGAGCTGCTGGGCCACCACCGTGACGGTCCGCGAGCTCTGCTCGCCGCTCTGCACCTGGACCCGTACCACCGGCAGCCCGTCGATGTGGGGCAGCCGCTCGCCGGCTTCGGCCTTGGCCCCGTCCCAGGACATCGTGCGCCACATCCCGTCCAAGTCATCCTGGCGGCCGGACGGCTCGAGCTGGGTCAGCTCCAGGGTAGGCGTAGGCGAGAGCACGCTCAAGGTCGCCTCGCGCGCGGCCCGGGCGGAGTCACGCGACGGCACGACGAGGTCGCGACGCGAAGGCGCGGTCGCGTCGTTTCGGCCGCGGGCTCCGGCTGCGCTGTCGCCTGAGAGCGCGGCCTGCGGGTGCGACCGGGGGGCGCGCGCCAGAACCCGCGGCGGCTGCCGGGCCGGAACGCCCCGCGTGGTCTCGACCGACGGTACCGGCGTCGCCGCCGCTGGCCGGCTGTCCGGCACCTGACTGGCCACCGCAGAAGGCGCCTTGGCCGTCGCCCCGGCAATGGAGGGAGTTGCGCGATCGGCGCGCCCCCGCACCAGCGAGCTGGCGCTCCACCCGAGCCCCAGCGCGAGCACCAGGCTGGCCACCCAGGCCACCACGTGCAGCCGCCGGCGTCGCTGTGACTCGACCTCGGCGGCGCGGCGGCGCAGCCGATCGAAGGCAGGGGGAAACGAGGGCGGAGGAGCGAGTCGGGACAGGAGCGCCGTGGTCCGATCGCGCAGGGCCGCGATGCCGTCGCGCGTCGCACGGCAGGATGGGCAGTCGGCGAGATGGCTCTCGATCTCGACGCACTGGGTCCGGCTCAGCGCCTGGTCCAGATAGGCGTGCAGCTCGTCCTCAGGAATGTGCCGCATCGGTCCCCGTTCGAGTCTGCTGACGGTCGTGCGCGTCCACCAGACGACGGCGCGCCCGCGCCAGCGTGGTGCCCACGGCGCCGACGGCCAGGCCCGTCTGCGCCGCGATCTCGGGATAGCTCAGCCCCGCATCCCACAACAGCAGAATCTCGCGGTCCCTGGGGGTGAGCGTGTTGAGCGCCTCCTGCACCGACGCCATCTGCTCGTCGTGCTCCACGCTATCGTCGGCCGCCGGCGTGATGGCCGGCTGCGCGATCGGATCGCCCTTGAGCAGCGTCAAGTGCCGCTTTCGCCGCATGGCCGCGCGCGCCTCGTCCCGCGCCAGGTTGGCTGCCACCGCGAAGACCCAGGCACGAGGCTTCTCGGGGCGATGTGACAACGCCCGGACGAACACCTCCTGCGCCAGGTCTTCGGCCCGCTCCGCATCCCAGACCTTGCGGTACAGGAAGCGGACCACTGCAGTGTAGGTACTCTGGTAGAGCTGTTCGAGGTCGTCAGTCACCGACCCTCCAGAGGTGTCCAACTGGGCAGCGGCCTCGGGGGAACACCGGGAGGCCGGAATCGCCAGAAAGGACGGCCAACCTCCCGATCCTTGCACACTTGCGTGGTCAGGCCCAGGGGCGGGAGCGGCGCCGCGGGCCAAAGATACAGCCGGGATGAAGGCCCTGGTTCTTGGGGGGCCACTCGAAGCACAAATCCGGCTTGGCCGTACGGCCATCCGGGCGCTGGCGGCCATGGAGGCTGCACGAGACACCGTCAGCCTGCAGATAGCCGCACGCCGAGATCATCTCGACTTCGAGGGAGTAGTCTCCGGCCCGCTCGATCTTGCAGAGGTACGGCGACCGGCGCGACCGCACCAGGGCTTCGAGACGCTGCTGGCGGCGGGTGCACATGATCTCGATCTGGAGGTCGCGACAGCAAGCGGCCTTGCGCGTATGATCGGCGGTCCGGCACGGGGCGGTGGCGCACGGGTTTTCGCCGGCTGTGGCCTCCAAGACCGGAAGCGAGCGCGGTGGGTGGGGCAGGCGCTGGATGCCGTTGGCGCACTCCGAGACGACGACGAAGCGATCTCCGCCGAGCTGGAGCGGCTGCGGCTCACGGCGGGGCGCTGCGGGGGGGCGCCCGGTGAACCCGTGCGCCCGGCACTGCGCCGTCTCCCCGGCCTGCTCGAGATACCGACAAGGGACGTGGAGGACGGCTTCCACGTAGAGATCGCCCTCGCCTTCCCACAGCTCGTGGAAGTCGATCTGAGCGGTGTGGCCGAGCAGCCAGGTGGCTTCATGATCGAGCGACTCGAGCCCCTCCTCGAGCTCTCCGATGCGAAGCGTGACCGGGAGGCTGCGACACTGGGTTCCGAGGCTGCGACAGGGGGGAACCGCACCAACAGCCGACGAACGACCCGGGCTCGGACGCGTGGACGTAGTCATAGACCTAACCTAACGGCGCCGCCGGGGTGAGAGTCGTCACTTCCGTTCGGCGGCCGGCCTAGTATGTTTGAGGTCTTGTGAAACGGTTCACAAGGTTGCAAAACTTCCAGTTTCGGAGGCATGAGCGGCGATGCGTGTGACATCCATGGTGGCGGGGCTGGCCTTCCTCCTGGCAGCCTGTGGTGGAGAAAAGAAGGCGGCGAACGAGACCACGACCGCGGCTCCTGAGCAGCCGGCGGGAGCGCCCGCGGCTGCGCCCGAGGCCGGCGGCGGTGGCACGAACCACGACGTGATGATGGAGCTCGACGGCAGCAACTACAAGTTCAATCCGTCCGAGCTCACCATCAAGCCGGGCGACGTGGTGACGTTCCACAACAAGAGTGGCGGACCGCACAACGTGTCGTTCTGGGCCGACAGCGTGCCGGCCGGGGCCGCGGACAAGCTCAAGGCCGCCATGCCGGACCAGATGGCGCCGCTCGAGGGCCCGCTGCTGACCGAGCAGGACGGTACCTACAAGATCAGCTTCGCCGGGGCGCCCACGGGCGACTACAAGTTCTACTGCCTGCCTCACCTGGCGCTGGGGATGCACGGCAAGATCAAGGTCGAGTAGCCGCGCTCCGTCAGTGGAAACGGGGGACCCAGTCGGGTCCCCCGTTTTTTCGTGGGCGGCATCGGGGCTTGCCTCCCGCCGCCTACGCGGGGCGCCAGCGACTCACCACGGCCGTGATCAGGGCGCCGACCACGAGTCCCGCCAGCGCATCCACCGCGTAGTGCATCTGGCAATACACCACGCCGAGCGTGAGCAGGACCGTCGGAATGAGCAACACCGCACCCAGCCGATGGGAACCCATGGCAGCCGCGAGCGCCGCCGCCACCGATGCCGCCACATGCGAGCTGGGGAAGGCCGCCCCGTACGAGCTGCCTTCCGCGAGGGTGTCGTAGACCAGCCGGGCCGCGGGGTTGGCAACGAACCACTCGGCGGGGCGGGGAAAGACGTAATAGGGTCCGGCCACGGGAAAGAAGATGAACGCGAGATAGCAGACCACGAACGTGCTCATGACGGCCAGCACGAACCGGCGCACCGCCACGACGTCGCCACGCCAGAGGAAGTAGGCGGCGGGAATCGACACGATGAAGTAGTATGAGAAGTAGGCGCCGTGCAGCACGGTGGACCAGAACACGCTGGGCGCCGCCTGCCACCACTCTCGGCTCACCTGGGCCCCGAACAGCGCCAGCTCCCAGTGCTGCACCAGTCCGTCATGCGCGCGCACCACGCCGCGATTCAGCACATCCAGCTGTCCGTAGAGCCCGACCAGGAGCAGCAGCGGATAGATCTCGCGCAGGGCGCGCCCCACCCGACCGAGACCGGGGCGCGTGAACAGGGCGATCAGCAGGGCCGCGAAGCCGTTCGCCACCACCAGCCACCAGCAGCCGGGCTGCGACGGGGCCCGGTGGACCGCGACGCCGGTGGCGATGGCGAGATAGGCCAGCAGCACCACGTCCACCGGGAGCAGGCCGGCCTCCCGAGGCGTTGGCGCGTGCACCGAGGCGCTGGACTGGACCGCTACAGCCATCCGGCCGTCCGGTACCACCGGTAGGTCTCCTCGAGGCCGGCGCGCAGGTCGTGCGCGGCCTGCCAGCCGGTGTCGCGGGTGAGCGGTGACGGGTCGCCGGTCCACGCGGGCTGAAAGAATTCGTTGGCCTTGTCGGCAGTGAGGATGGTGGTCTGGCCGGTGAGTCGGGCCGCGGCCTCGGTCACCGTGAGCACCCCGCGTCCGATCATGGCCGGCACCCGGATGACGGCCGGCGATCGACCCATGACACGGCCCACCGCGCGCACCAGCTCTGCCCCGGTGAAGACCTCCGGATGGCAGGCGTAGTAGGTTCGGCCGACGGACGCGGCGGCGGTCGCGGCGGCGATCAGGGCCTGGGCCAGATAGCCGCCGTGCACCGCCGAGAGCTCTTGCGACCCGTCGCCCAGCACCGGCCCCAGACCCAGGCGGGCGAGCCGGAACACCTTGAGGACTTCCTGGTCGCGGGGGCCGTACACCATCGGCGGGCGAATGATGGTCCAGGGGAACGCGGCGGCGCTCACCGCCTGCTCGGCGGCGAGCTTGCTTCGGCCGTACGCGGTGACTGGGCGAGGCGCCTCGTCGCCACGGAGCGGGCGCCCTTTGATGGTCGGGCCGGCGGCGGCCATGGACGAGACGAATACCAGCCGTCCGGTGCCGATCCGCTCGATGGTCTCGACCAGGTTCCGGGTGCCGTCGCGGTTGGCGACCATGAAGTCCGCCTCGCTCCGCGCGGCGACCACACCCGCCACGTGATAGATCACGTCCTGCGCCTGACCGGCCTCCTCGAGCGCGGTGCGATCGTGGAGATCACCCCGCACCACCCGGACACCGAGCGGCGCCAGGGCCGCCGCCTTGGCGGCGGAGCGCGCGAGCACCGTCACCTCGTCACCGCGGCGCCGCAGGGCCTCGGCAAGATGACTGCCGACGAACCCCGTGGCTCCCGTCACCATCACCTTCATAGGGGTCGATCGTAGAGGCGATAGGTCTTGTAGACCGTGAAGGTCATCTTCTCCAGCCCGGCGTTCATGGCGGGATTGTCTTCCAGAATCCACCCGGCCTCACCCCAGTAGATGCCGCGCTCGCCCGACTTGGTCCAGATCCAGTGGTAGAGCATGGCGTCCACCCCCTTACCACGGTACTCGGGCAGCACGCCGAGGAGCAGGATGCGGGCCCGCCGGATCTTCCGGGCCTTCAAGGCCCAGAGCAGCTTGAGGACCACGGGGAACATCCGGCCCGAGCGATTGCCGCGGAACACCACGTTGAGATCGGGCAGCGCGATCCCGAATCCGATGACCTTGCCGTCCTTCTCCGCCATCGGCACCAGCTCGGGAATGACCACCGGCTTGAACTGCTCGGCCAGGTGGTCGATTTCGTGCTCGGTCATCGGCACGAAGCCCCAGTTCTTCTCCCAGCCCTGATTGTAGAGCTCCTTGATGCGCTCGACCTCAGCCTGGAAGTTCTTCATGTCGAGCGGCCGCAGCGTGACGCCCATGCGCTGCCGGATCAGCTCGGTGCCGCGGGCCAGGCGCTCGGGCACGGGCTTGTACTGATCCGCGTCGCCCCCCTGGTAGACCAGCAGGTCCTTGGCCTTGGTGAAACCTGCCCGCTCGAGCAGCGTGACGTAGTAGCGCGGGTTGTGCGGCATCATGAGCGTGGGCGGCGTTTCGAAGCCATCCACCAGCAGGCCGCACTCGTCGTTCACGGAAAACGAGGCCGGACCGCGGAGCACGTCGTGCCCCTTGGCGCGGCACCACTCGGCGGCCGCGTCGAGCAGCGCATCGGCCACCGTCTGGTCGTCCACACACTCGAAAAATCCGAAGAAGCCGACCCGATCCTCGTGGGTCTCGTTGTGGAGCCGGTTGCTGATGGCGGCGATGCGGCCCACCACCTCGGTGTCGCGCTCGGCCAGGAAGTATTCGGCCTCGGCGTGCTCGAAGAAGGGATTCTTCCGGCGATTGAGCAGGAGGGCGACGTCCCGACGCAACGGCGGGACCCAAAGCGGGTCCCGCGCGTGCAGCCGATACGGCAGATCGATGAAGCGGTCGACGTCACTCCGCTCGCGCGCCGCGCGGACGCGCAGCGGCGCGGTCAGATGACCCCCAGGTCCCGTCCGATCCGCGCGAACTGCTCGAGCGCGAAGTCGATCTGCTCGAAGGTGTGGGTGGCCATGAGGCTGGTCCGGAGCCGGCATTGCGTGGGCGGCACCGCCGGCGGCGCCACCGGATTGGTGAACACCCCGGCATCGAACAGGCGGCGCCACATCAGGAAGGTCTTGTCGAGCGGACCGATGAGCACCGGGACGATGGGCGTCTCGGTGGGGCCGATGTCGAAGCCGAGGCTCCGGAAGCCGTCCTGCAGCCGGCGGGTGTTGGCCCACAGCTGGTCCCGGCGCCACGGCTCGTCCTGCAGCACCTGCAGCGCCGCGAGGACGCCGGCCGTGTTGGACGGCGGCAGCGAGGCCGTGAAGATCAGTGGGCGGCTGTGGTGCTTGAGATAGTGAATGACGCTCTCGCTGGCCGCGACGAAGCCGCCAATGGAGGCCAGCGACTTGGAGAAGGTGCCCGCGATGATGTCCACCTCGTCCACCATCCCGAAGTGGGCGGCGGTGCCGTCGCCGTTAGGGCCCAGCACGCCGAGCGCGTGCGCGTCGTCGAGCGCCAGCGCGGCGTTGTACTTGCGCGCGATCCGGACCAGACCCGGCACGTCGGCGATGTTGCCTTCCATCGAGTACACGCCGTCCACGACGATCATCGAGCCGCGGCCGGAGCCGTTCCGCTCCATCCGGCGCTCGAGGTTGGCCAGGTCGCCATGGTTGAAGCGCTCGGTCTCGCCGTAGGACATCTTGGCGCCGTCAACGATCGAAGCGTGGTCGAGCTTGTCGAGGTAGACCACCTCGCCCCGGCCGACGAGCCCCGAGATCAATCCCAGATTGGCGGTATAGCCGGTCGAGAAGACGAGGCACGCCTCCTTGCCCAAAAACTCGGCCAGGGCGCGCTCGAGCTGCTCGTGGAGGTCGAGCGTTCCGTTGAGGAAGCGGCTCCCGGTGCAGCCCGACCCGTACCGGCTCAGGGCACGGCTGGCGGCCTCGAGGACCTTGGGGTGATGGGTGAGGCCCAGGTAATTGTTCGACCCCAGCATGATCCGCTTCTGTCCGTCGATGACGACGACGGTGTCCTCCGATTCGGAAATCGGATTGAAGTACGGATACAGGCCAACCGCCTGGAACTCTCGTGCCTTGGTGAACTGGCGGCATTTGTCGAACAGGGCTACCTGTTGAAGCTCTTGAGTATCCACGGCGCCTCGGCCAGTAGGGAGGTGAGGAGGGGGCCTCACATCGCTTTGTAACAGAATGGTTTAAACTAGCAACCGGTAGGGGGTGACACAAGTTGCAGACGGGCTCCTGGCGTGCCTGACCCTCCGGCCCAAGCCAGGAACGGCCTGCAATCCTTGCGCCGCCTACCGGGCTTCCTTGACTTCGGCGTTGCAAACTCTGAGGTTACCGCCATGACCACCCGCCGGACGTTCGTCAAAGGGGCCGCTTTGGCCGGCGCCGGCCTGCTCGGCTCTGGCACCCTGGCCCGCGCCGAGGGGCTGCTGACGGCCTCTCCGAGACTCGACCCGGGTGATCCCGAGGTCCCCAACGAGCAGGTCGCCAAGATCCTCAAGGACCTGTTCGGCGACCGGCCGATCCGCCGCGGCCAGCTGTCTC
>DASSMN010000468.1:0-6334 GCA_035688885.1 Gemmatimonadales bacterium | reverse complement strand
CAACGTGTGCATCTTCTCGGTGGCCCTGGGCAAGAAGCTCGGCTTCACCAAGCTGCAGCTCTACGACCTGGGCATGACCGCACTGCTGCACGACGTTGGCAAGGCCCGGGTGCCGGTCGAAATCCTCAACAAGACCTCGGGGCTCGACGAGCGCGAGTGGCGCATCATGCAGGGCCACCCCTGGCTCGGCGCGCTCACCCTGTTCGGCATGCGGGCGCAGGACGAGGTCCCGTATCGCGCCGTGCTCGTCGCCCACGAGCACCACATGAAGACCGACCTGACCGGCTACCCCAAGGCCATCCGCGACCGGTCGATCGGCATCTTCTCCCGCATCGTCTCGGTGGCGGACGGCTTCGATGCCGCCACCACCCGCCGCAGCTACCAGACCGTTCCGATCGAGCCCGACCAGGTGCTGCGCGAGATGTGGTCCAATCCCAAGCGGGGCTACGATACCATCCTGGTGAAGGCGCTCATCAACCTGATCGGCGTGTATCCGGTGGGGACCTGCGTCATTCTCGATACCTTCGAGGTCGCCATCGTGGCCGCCCCCAATCCGGAGGGCCAGCAGCTCAACCGGCCGTTGGTCAGAATCGCGGTGGACGCCGACGGCGGGCTGGTGCCGCCGCCCGGCACCCTGGTGAGTCTGACCGAGCAGGACGACACGAGCGCGTTCCGCCGCTCGATCGTCAAGGTGACCAACCCCGAGCGCTACGGCCTGACGGTTGGCGACTACTTTGTCTGAGTCCCGGCTGGCGCCGGCCTGGGCGGAGCTTCGCGCCCAGGGGCGCACGGCGCTGATTCCCTACCTGACCGCTGGCTACCCGTCGGTCGAGGCCAGTCTCGAGGCCCTGCAGGCCGCCGAGGAGGTGGCCGACATCCTCGAGGTGGGCGTGCCGTTCAGCGATCCGCTGGCCGACGGTCCCACCATCCAGCGCTCCACCTTCGATGCGCTGCGCCAGGGCATGACCCTCACCGGCACGCTGGCACTCATCGAGCGGGCTCGACTGACACGGCCGGTCGTGGTGTTCAGCTACCTCAATCCCATCCTGCGCTACGGGCTGGAGCGGTTCCTGCGCGACGCCGACGCCCTGGGCGTGGCCGGTCTGCTTCTCACCGACCTCCCGGCCGGGAGCGATCCCGCGGTCGAGGCCGAGGTGCAGGCCAGCCCGCTGGACCTGATCCGGTTGATCGCGCCGACCACGCGCCCCGAGCGTCTCGCCGCGGCGGTGCGCGGCGCGCAGGGCTTCGTGTACCTGGTCGCGCGGCTCGGCGTGACCGGCGCCAGCGCTGCACTGGCCGAGG
Organism: Gemmatimonadales bacterium; assembly: GCA_035688885.1. GTDB lineage: Bacteria > Gemmatimonadota > Gemmatimonadetes > Gemmatimonadales > GWC2-71-9 > CAVVWJ01. Next base: position 5,032 of record DASSMN010000468.1, on the reverse strand, counting down.
GGCTGGAGGCGTCGATCGCCGGCGTGCGGGGGGCGACGCCCTTGCCCGTCGCGGTGGGCTTCGGGATCTCGACCCCGGCCCAGGCGAGAACGGTCGCCGGGCAGGCCGACGGCGTGGTGGTGGGGAGCGCGCTGGTGGATGCGCTGGGGAGCCAGGGCGTTCCGGGCGCGCGGGCCTTTCTCGCCGCGCTCCGGGCTGCACTCGACGGCCGGACGGTGGCGCGATGAGCAACCGGATCCAGCGCCTGGTGGACGGCTATGCCCGGGTCCTGACGGTCGCCGGCGGCCTGGTGACGGTGCTGTACCTCATCATGGACCTCGGCTGGCTGGCGCAGCCCGTCGCATCGGTCGTGATGCTGGTGGCGGTCATCGTTCTCCGCGCCGCGCCGGTCCGGCTCAGCAAGTATTCCTACCTCACGCAGTCGGGCATTGCGGTGCTGGTGGGCGCGCTCACGATCGGCCCCGCGCCCGTGGTGCTCGCCCTGTGGATCGGCACCTTCGCCTCCGACGTGGTCTGGCTCCGCAAGCTTCCCCGGGCCGGCCTCATCAACGCCGGCCGGGAGACGATCGCTTTCGCCGCCGCCTACGGACCGTATGCCGCCGTGCTCGCCCTCACCGGCGCGCCGGGCCTGTCGATCGACCTGCTGCCCGCGGTGGCGATCCTGGTGTGCATGTATTTCTTCGCCAGCCGCGCGCTGTTCTACTTCACGCTCCTGCTGCGCGACAAGCTGGAGCACGCCGAAAAGATCCTCATTCTCCGGTGGGAGATCATCTCCTACCTGCTGACGGTCATCGCGTCGGTCGTGGTCATCGCCGCGCTGCGCGCGCTCTCGCCGGTCGGGTGGGTGGCCGTGGCGCTGGCCCTCGGCGTGCTGGGCATTCTCACGCGCCGGATTCTCGAGGAGGCGATCGGCGCCGAGGACCTCAACAAGGTTCACCTGATGGAGACCGCGATCGCCAGCAACGCGACGCTGCAGGGCTCGTTCGACCAGATCGAGCGGCTGGCCTATCGGCTGCTCGACTGGGGCGACTTCCGGATCTACCGCGTGGTCGACGGCACGCCCTCGCTCGCGTATCGCGGCACGCTGGGGCGGCCCAACCGCGGCGAGCCGCCCGCGGGAGCCGAACCGTTCCGCGCCATGGCCGTCTTGGAGAACCGGGTGGTGGAGGTGAAGGACGTGCGCTCGGACCCGCGGGTGCGCGCCCCGATGCCCGAGGTCGGCAGCCTGGTGATCCACCCGATCCGCTTCGGCGACGAGCTGCTGGGCACGCTCGAGGTCGACCACCCCAAGCGCCACAGCTACGGCTCGAAGGATCTCACCGCGCTCAGCACGCTCGGCGCCCAGATCGCCACGGCCATTCACATCGCCGAGCTCCGGCGGCCGCTGCTCGGCACGGTGGAGCAGATCGGCCAGCAGGTGACCGCGCTGGCCCGGGTGACCGACTCCTTGCGGGCGTCGGCCCTGGCGCTGGCCGACGCGTCGCAGGGCATGCGGCAGGGCGTCGGCGAGCTCGAGAGCTTCGTGGCCGACGGGCTCCGCGCCACCGACTCGCTCGGAGCCGCGTCGCGGGTCATGGCGGATCAGGGCGCGCGCGCCGCCGATGCGAGCGGCACCGCGGTCGAGGTCGCGGGGCGCAACCGCGCCATCATCGGCGAGGCCATCGACCGGCTGGTGGGCCTCAACGCGTTCGTCTCCGCCAGCGTGGAGCAGGTGGCCGCGCTGGGCGCGATGACCAGCCGCATCAAGGGCTTCATCGGGACCATCCGGGAGATTGCCGATCTCACCAACCTCATCGCGCTCAACGCGGCCATCGAGGCCGCGCGGGCCGGCGCGGAAGGCCGCGGATTCGCCGTGGTGGCCGACGAAGTGCGCGACCTCGCCGCGCAGAGCCTGCACGCGGCGGGCGAGGCGCGGGCGCTGCTCGAGGAGATCGCCACCCAGGTGGAGGCGGTGTCGGGCGAGATGGCGCGGGGGCGGGAGGCCGTGACGGGGGTGGGCCAGCTGAGCGCCGACGCGGCCACCGCCCTGGACGCCATCGTGGGCACCACGGGCGAGGCGGAGAGCCACGCCCGCACGATCGCCTCCACCGCGGCCGAGCAGCTGCGGGCGGTGGACGGGCTCACCGGACAGATCCGCCGGGTCGCATCGAGCTCGGCCCGCACGCTCACCGAGACCGAGGCCCTGGCGCGGCGCGCCGCGGAGACCGCCGCGGGGCAGGCCGACCTCGAGCGCGCCATTCGCGAGCTGGGCGACGTCGCCGCCGATCTGCAGCGGATCGCCCGTCACTTCGTGGTGGAGGCCTGAGTGGCGCGCCCGTGCCCGGAGCCGGTCTACGTTGCGCTCGGCAGCAACCTCGGCGACCGCGGCGCGCACCTGGCGGCCGCGCGCACCGCCCTGGGCGCGCTGCCAGGCACCCGGGTCGTGGCCGCGTCCGGCATCGAGGAGACCGCGCCGCTCGGCGGAAAGCCGCAGCCGGCCTACCTCAACCAGATGGTGCTGCTCGAGACCAGTCTCGAGCCGCACGCGCTGCTCGAGGCCTGCCAGGCGATCGAGGATGCGCAGGGGCGGGTGCGCACCGAGCACTGGGACTCCCGCACGATCGACCTCGACATCGTGCGGTTCGGCGCGCGCCAGGTGCGCCAGCCCGACCTTATCATTCCCCATCCCGGATTGACCGACCGCGACTTCTGGCAGCGGGAGCTGGCGGAGCTCAAGGCCCATGAACGCTGACGCGCGACCGTCCACCGTGCTGGATCTGCCGGCCATGAAGGCGGCCGGCCGGCGCATCGTCATGCTCACCTGTTACGACGCCGTGTTTGCCCGGCTGCTGGACCAGGCGGGGGTGGATGTGCTGCTGGTGGGCGATTCGCTCAACCAGGTCATCGCCGGCGAGGAGACCACCCTCAGCGCCACGCTGGACCAGATGATCTATCACGCGGCCGCGGTGCGGCGCGGCGCGCCGCGCACGCTGATGATGGTCGACCTGCCGTTCCTCACCTACCAGGTATCGGTCCCCGAAGCCATCCGCAACGCCGGCCGCGTGCTCCAGGAGACCGGCGCCCAGTGCGTGAAGCTCGAGGGCGGCCGGCCCATGGCGGAGACCGTGCGCGCCCTGGTGGACCGGGGCATTCCGGTGATGGGACACCTGGGCCTCACCCCGCAGGCCGTGCACGCCCTGGGCGGGTACCGGGTGCAGGCCCGGGACGAGGCGCACGCGCAGCAGCTCCTGACCGACGCGTACGCGCTGCAGGACGCCGGCGCGTGTGCGATCGTGCTCGAGCTGGTCCCCGCGTCGCTGGCGCGGCGGGTGTCCGCGGCGCTCGCCATTCCGACCATCGGGATCGGTGCGGGCGCCGGCTGCGACGGTCAGGTGCTGGTGCTGCACGACATGCTGGGCCTCAACGAGGCGTTCAAGCCGAAATTCCTCAAACGCTACGGCGCGGTGGGCGAGGCGGTGCGCGAGGCCATTCAGCGCTACGCCGCCGAGGTGCGCGACGGCGCGTACCCGGGCCCCGAACACAGCTTCGAGTGATCGCGTCCACGCTCCCCGTCGCTCCATGATCGATCTCGAGGGGATTCCCGAGCTGCGCCGCTGGGTGCGCGACGCTCGGAGCGCGGCGCGCCGGGTCGCGCTGGTGCCCACGATGGGCTACCTGCACGAAGGCCACCTGCGCCTGGTGGACGAGGCGCGCCGGCGCGCCGAGGCGGTGGTGATGAGCGTCTACGTGAACCCGCTCCAGTTCGGCCCCAACGAAGACCTCGCGCGCTATCCGCGCGACCTGGCGCGCGACCGGACCTTGGCCCGGGCGCGCGGAGTGGATGCCCTGTTCGCTCCGGCGGACGCGGTGATGTACCCGCCCGGCTCCGAGATCCGGGTGATTCCGGGTCCGACCGCCGATCGATGGGAGGGGGCCGCCCGGCCGGGGCACTTCGCCGGGGTGCTGACCGTCGTCGCGAAACTGTTCCACCTGGTGGAACCGGACGTGGCCCTGTTCGGGCGGAAGGACATCCAGCAGGCGGTCCTGGTGCGCCAGATGGTGCGCGATCTCGACTGGCCGCTCGAAGTCGTGGTGGTGCCGACGGTGCGCGAGGCCGACGGCTTGGCCCTGAGCAGCCGGAATGCCTACCTCAGCCCGGCCGAGCGGCGCCAGGCCGTGACGCTGAGCGCGGCGCTGGGCGCGGCGCACCAGGCGTTCGTGGCGGGCGAGCGGCGGGCCGCCGCGCTCGACGCCCTGGTGCGCGGGCGGATCGGCGCGGAGCCCGCGTTGAGGCTGGAGTACCTCGCGGTGGTCGAGCCCCGCACCCTGACGCCGGTGGAGACCGTCGACGCGGGGACCGTCCTGGCCCTGGCGGCGCGGCTGGGCCGCACGCGCCTGATTGACAACATCATCCTGGGCGAAGGCCTCGCCTGATGGTGTCGGCGCGAGAAGAGCTCCCCACCTGGGCCACGGCGTCGGCCGTGCGGGTGGCCCACATCGAACGGGTGGCGGCGCTGGCCGCGGCCTGGGCGGACCGCATGCGGGTGGATCCCACCGAGCGAGCCCGATGGCTTCGCGCGGTGTGGCTCCACGACGCGCTGCGTGACGCGGACGACGACCTGCTCGCGCAGTGGGCGCCGGACGCGCCCGGGCCTCGCGCGCTCCGGCACGGGCCCGCGAGCGCGGCCCGCGCCGAGGCCGAAGGGGAAACCGATCGCGGGGTCCTCGATGCCGTGCGATACCACTCGGTCGGGTACGCGGGGTGGGACATGGTGGGGGACGTGCTCTACTGCGCCGACTACCTGGAGCCCGGACGCAGCTTCGCCCGGGAGTGGCGCGCCGAGCTAGTGGAGCGGTTCGCGCACGACCCCGCGGGCGTGCTGCTCGAGGTGGCGCAGGAGCGGGTGGGACACCTGGTGCGCTCGCGCTGGCCGTTGATCGAACCCACGGTGGGCTTCTGGAACCGTCTCGTCGCATCGTCCGCGCCGCGATAGTCGCGGCCGCGGCCTTCGTGCTGCTGGGGCTCGTGTCGCTGGTGCTCGAGCCCGAACGC
>DASSMN010000589.1:0-2355 GCA_035688885.1 Gemmatimonadales bacterium | reverse complement strand
AGGTCATGGCGAAGGTTCGCCTTGCGTAATGCGTGACGCGCATGTGAGCCGCCTCCAGAGACAGGATCGGGGGGTTCGAGCGAAAGCGTTATTGGACCGCGAGTTGAGCGCCGAGCGTAGCGGGCTGCATCGGCTTGCGCGCAGCCTTCGGCTGCCACCGAATGCGGAGAGGGCAACCACTGCGCCCAACGAGCCTGCCTGCACGGGAGGGCCGCCGGTCGCTATATTTTCAGACGTCTTCGGACGCTTCACCAACCAAGGTGGAGGACATGATCGGGATCATCCTGGAGGGTGTGCTGTTCGTCGCGCTGCTCGCGACGGTGGCCGCCCTCCTTTTCTATGCGCTGCTCCGGTGGACGCCGCTCGGCCTGCGCCTGAGGCAGGACGCCAACCGCCGGAAGATCGAGCAGACGCTCGAGCTCGAGTGTCCGATTCACGGGCTCCAGCGGGAGGAGGAGTTGGTGCGTCTGCCGTCCGGCAGTCGCATCTGTCCGACCTGCTACAAGGAGGCGTTACATGAGTAGCGACCTGTCGGGGACCGGGCTCGGCCGTCTCGTCCGGCTCGCCGCCGCGGCCCTGGGGCTGCTCACACTGCTGGTACTCCTGCCCACGGCCATGACCTACATCAACCCGGGCCACGTGGGGATCGTGATCCACCGTGTCGGCGGCGGCGTCGATCCCGCGCCGTTGAGCCCGGGTCTGCACGCCCGGAACCCGCTGACGACCGGCATCGAGGAGTATCCGACCTTCATGCAGACGGTGGTCCTCGGCCGCAACTCCGAGGGGAGCGAGCGCAACGACGAGATCAACGTGAACAGCGTCGAAGGCCAGCCGCTGTCGCTCGACGTGTCCATGTCCTTCGAGCTCGACCCGTTGAAGGTGCCGACACTGTACTCCACCTTCCGCACCGACATCGGCACCATCCAGCACACCTACGTGAAGCAGGCGATCCGGCAGAGCCTTCAGGAGGTGGTGGGCAACGAGGAGATCGCCGCCATCATCGGCCCCAAGAAGGCGGAGACGACCCTGCGCGTGACCAAGCTGCTCGAGCAGCGGCTCTCGAGCTACGGCATCATGGTCAAGCAGTTCACCATCAACGAGCTCCGCGCGCCGCCGTCGGTGATCGAGGCCATCAACCAGAAGAACGTGATGCAGCAGCAGGGGCTCACCGCGCAGAACGAGTTGCAGAAGAACCAGTTCCAGGCCCAGGGCGACTCGATCAAGGCGGCCGGCCGTGCCAAGGCCATCCTGGCCGAGGCGGAGGCCCAGGCCAAGGCCAACCGCCTGCTGAGCGAGAGCATCACGCCGGTGCTGGTGCAGTACGAGATGAGCAAGCGCTGGAACGGCCAGATGCCGCAGGTCACCGGGAGCGCGATGCCCATGATTCAGTTGCCGGTGAAATGAGGGCGGACTCACGTCCCCTCCTGCGAGTGACTCGGCTCACTGAGACGGCGAGCCTGCAGAGCTAACTAAGGGCTACGCCGAGGCATGGGCCCGGCGCACTCTAGCGAAGAGGATAGACATGCGAGTTCCATCGCCGATGCGCCTCGCCGCCCTCACCCTGCTGGTCGGGGGGCTGGCGTGCGCCAAGAACAATCCCGACGAGACCGTGGGCGCCGCGCGCGACACGACAACCACCGGTATTTCCGACTCCGCGAATAGCAGGCAGGATCAGAGCGGAGTGACCGATTCGAGCGGCCAGTCCACTCTGGGCAAGGACGTCACCAGGACCCGGCCCGACCAGGGCCAGCCTGTGACCTCGAAGGGCGATACGATCAACGCCGGCGTCGACAGCGCCGCTGCGCAGCAGCCGTCCACGCAGGTGCCGAGCGACAGTCAGTCGAACAGTCAGGCGCCGGTCAGCTCGGACAGCGTCAGCCCGCGGTCGGACACCTCGATGGTTGCGCCGAGCGCTGACAGCATGAGCATGAACCATGGTGCCGACAGCTCGAGCATGAACCAAGGCGCCAACAGCTCGACCGTGAACAACGGCGTGGACAGCGCGACGACCGGTGCGGTTGTCGATACGGCCACCCCGAGCGCCACGTCGCCGAGCACCACCTCGACCACCACCGATAGCTCGACCGCACGCTAACCCGGACCTGGGCGGCCGGCGCGGTATCGCCGGTCGCTAGAGGCGAAGAGGGCGCGGATATGATCCGCGCCCTCTTCGTTTGTACGATGCCAGCGGTCTCAGCACCCGCTACGAGCTGCTCCGCTGCCGTCCGCCAGTGCTCTTCTTCCGGCCGCCGCTGCTCTTCTTCCGGCTCGCCGACTTCTTGCTCGGCACCTTGGCGCCCTTTTTCCGAGCCTCGCTCAGGCCGATCGCCACCGCCTGCTTACGACTCTTCACCT
>DASSMN010000362.1:0-4390 GCA_035688885.1 Gemmatimonadales bacterium | reverse complement strand
CGGTGAAGGATGCGCTGTCCACACGGCACGGCGCGAACGCGGCGCGGCTGACCACCGCGGGCTTCGGCGAATCTCGGCCGAAGGATCGCAACGACACGCTCGAAGGCCGCGCGCGGAACCGCCGCGTCGAGCTGGTCCGCGACTGCCACTGACGCTCGTACCCGTCGGATGGAGCGGCGAACTCAGTGTTTCTCGGAGGGTTCTATGTGGAAGAAAGCAGCCCTGCGTTCCGCCATCGCGACGACCTGGGCCTTTGCCTCGGGAGCGGTGCTGTCCGCCCAATCCGCCTCGATGGACGCGTGTTCCGTCCTGACCCGGGAGGAGATCAAGGCCCTGGCGGGAAACCGCGATCCGGGAGCGCCCTCGCCTGGACAGTACAAGCCGAGTGATCCCGTCTCGACCTGCAACTGGCAGCAGACCAGCCCCAAGAGCTCCGTCATACTCTGGTCCAACGTCAGCCCCGACGAGCCGAAGGGCCTCGCGCTCAAGCAGATGCTCGACCGCGGCAAGCAGGCGCGGGCCGTCGCGGGGGTCGGAGACGATGCCTTCTTCGTCGAGGATTCCAAGGAGATCCCGGGCGGAAGCCTCTACGTCCGGGTGGGCCACTATCGGGTGATCATTCACCGAGAGGCCGACACGCCCCTCGCGACGTCCGATTCGGTCCTGCCGACCCTCACCGCGCTCGCCAAGGCAGCCGTTCCGAAACTGCGGAAGGCGGGTTGACGATGGTCGCCCGCATCCATCCCGTGTTGCTGCTCGCGGCGCTCGTGCCGCTGACGGCGTGTGAGCGCGGCGCCAGCCCGGCAGCAGCCGCCGTGGCAGGTACTCCCGCCGCGGCGACCACCGCCGCGGCGCCCGCCGGCGCCCGCGACCACGCTCCCGCGGCCTCGGCGTCAACCGTTCGCACCGCGACGCAACCCGCGGACGCCTGCGGCTGGATCTCCGCCGACGAGGTGGCGAAGATCGTCGGCCCGCTCACCGGAGCTCCCTATCCGACCGACGATGGCTGCGTCTACCCGCTGCCGCTCGACTCGGCGACCGCCCACCGGAACGCCCAGGTGCTCGAGCTCCGTCGCAGCGTCCAGGGCCGGCCGGGCTACTCGGATCTCCCTCCGCTCGAGCCGGACACCAGCGGCGTGATCGTGGACGTCCGGGTCTACACCGCACCGGCCGCGGCGCGCGGCCTGGCCGCGGCCTTCGCGAAGATGGGGCAGGAGATGTGCGGCGACTCCGCCGGCATGAGCCAGCCGTGGTGCAAGGAAGCGGCGCGCCGCGCCTCGTCGCCCCCTGAGCGGGTTTCCGGGTGGGATCGAAACAACGACTCCACCTCGCGGTCGTTCTTCGGCCGGGTCGGTCATCTCTCGGTGGATGTGAGGGTCCAGGCGGCGGAGGTGACCCGCGGGCAGAGCATCGCGATCGCCAACCGCATCCGCGACGCGATTCCCGATCTCCCGTTCCCGGCGGAACGGCCCGCCAATGCTGTCGGTCCCGATCCCTGCATCCTGCTGAGTGTGAAGGAGGTCGAGGCGGTACTGGGCAGGCTGGTCGTCCCGCCGTACCGCTCCGACGAGGAAACGCCGCTGGCGATGCCGCAGGGCAAGAGCTGCTCCTACTTCACCGCCGGCCACCACGCCCTGGTCCTGACGCCGACCTGGGAGTACGGCGGTACGGCGTTCGACGCAATGCGAGGGGTGGGCGGGCTGGTGGAGCGGGTCGCGCCCGTGTTGCACGACGACGCGGCCGACACCCTCGACACCGGTCCCTGGGAAGACGCCGCCGGTGACCCCGCGAGCGGCCAGCTCTACTTCCTGAAGGGCGACCGCGCCCTCGAGCTGGGCTTTCTGGTGTCCTCGACCGGGTTCGACGGCGCGGTGCGGTTGGCACGCATCGCCGTCGGACGGATGTGACTTCGTCACCCGACCACACGATGTTCAGGAGGTCGCCTATGCCTGCCGCATTGCAGCCCCGGGGATTCCTGCTTCTCACCGCGCTCGGAGCCATCGGCCTCGGGGCCTGTGGCGAGGGCGCGTCCGGCCAGGCGAGGGCCGCCGCATCAGAATCGAGCCAACCACCGTCCACGTGCCCCGCGGCCGAAGCCGTCGGCACGGCGGCGGGTTTTCCCGTCACCTTGAAGACCGCCGGGGGCAGCCCGGACAGCTTTCTCTGCTCCTACGAGATGAGCGGTCGCTACCGGGGTACCTATGTCGAGCTCACCGGCGAGCCCGCCTCGTTGGCCGAGGATGTCTTCGGCAAGGTGAAGCAATCGGCGAAGGTCATGAACGGCGATCATGCCGAGGCCGAACGGATCGCCGTGGGCAGCGGAGGCTGGGCGTACGGCGGCGACGGCGGGAGCGAGGCCGCCGCGGCCGACGGCGCGCACGTCTACCATGCCACGCTCCACAGCGGACCCCTGTCCAGCGTGGGGGACCAGAAGGATGCGATGGTGGGCATCGTCAAGCTCATGGTGCGGACGGCGCCGGCTGGGCAACAGGTGTCAGGGCAGCGGGCCTCAGGGCAGAACGTCTGCGCGCTGGCCACCAGCGCGGAATTCCAGCAGATGTCCGAGAACACCCACATCGCCGGCGACATCCCCTCCGATCCGATGGCGACCGACATGTCCTGGGGACCGCACTGCGACTACGCGAGCGGCTCGATCGATCTGTTCCAGACCAAGCCGCAGGGCGAGGAGCTCGAACGGGTGCTCGGATTGGCGGAGGCCGGGAAGCAGCCACGGCAGCCGGTCCCGGGGCTCGGGCAGCGGGCGTTCTTTACGGTCATCTACCCGGACGACGAGAACCGGCGGCGTGGCTTCCTCGCCGTGTATGCCGGCCCGCACCTCGTGTCGTTCAGCATGGATGCAGAGGGCAACGAGCCGGTCGAGGCAACCCGGCCGAAGCTCGAGCGCCTGGCCAAGCTGGTGCTCCCGCGGCTCGAGTGACGTGCGCCTGATCGCTCGCCGCCGCCAGGAGTCGGTATTTCCTGGCGGCGGTCGTTCTCCCCCAGTGGCGGTCCCCTGACCCGCAGTTAGCTTAGTAGCCGGACCCCCGTACAACCTCCTCCAGCCCGAGCTGGACCATGGACCTGCCCGGCCAACCGCAGTCGGCTCCGGGTTCGGCGTGACGAGCGCGCCCGTCGAGCAGCTGCGCGCCGCCCTCGCCGACCGCTACCGCATCGAGCGCGAGCTCGGTCAGGGCGGCATGGCCACCGTCTACCTCGCCCACGACCTCCGCCACGAGCGCAAGGTCGCCATCAAGGTCCTCCGGCCCGACCTCGCCGCGGTCATCGGCGCCGAGCGCTTCGTGCGGGAGATCCGGACGATCGCGGCGCTGCAGCACCCCCACATCCTCGGCCTCATCGATTCCGGCGAGCTGCAGGGCACCGCGTACTACGTCATGCCCTTCGTTGAGGGCGAGAGCCTGCGCGACCGCCTGGTCCGCGAGAAGCAGCTTCCCGTAGCCGACGCGGTGCGCATCGGTACCGAGGTCGCCTCCGCGCTCGACTACGCCCACCGGCACGGTGTGATCCACCGCGATATCAAGCCGGAGAACATCCTGCTGCACGACGGCCAGGCCCTGGTGGCCGACTTCGGGATCGCGCTGGCCATGACCCAGGCCGGCGGGACCCGGATGACGGAGACCGGGATGAGTCTGGGCACGCCGCACTACATGAGCCCGGAGCAGGCGATGGGCGAGCGCGAGATCTCCGCGCGCTCGGACGTCTACGCGCTGGGCGCCGTGCTGTACGAGATGCTGTCGGGCGAGCCGCCGTTCACCGGCCCCACCGCCCAGGCGATCGTGGCCAAGGTGATGACCGACGAGCCGCGGCCGCTCACGATTCACCGGAAGACGGTCCCGCCGCAGGTCGAGGCCGCCGTGCTGACGGCGCTGGCCAAGCTGCCGGCGGACCGGTTCGACACGGCGAAACAGTTCGCGGAGGCGCTGGCGACGCCGGGGCTGGCCAGGACCGTGGCGCTGCCGGCCACCACCCGTCGGAAACGCGCTACGCCCTGGCTGCTGGCGGCCGCTGCGGGAGTGCTCGGCGTCGTGGCCGGCTACGCGGCGGCCCGCTCGGGCAATGGTGCCCGGATCGAGCCGGCACCCAGGTATGTCGGCGAGCGGGTGGGTGGTCCACGCATCGCGATGAGTCCGCAAGTCTCACCCGACGGCAAGGCGATGGCGTTCGCGGCGATGGAGGGAAGCCAGACCCAGGTCGCGGTGCTGAACCCCGAGTCCGGGGACTGGAAGACGTTGACCCACGACACGACGCGGGGGCTGGTCAAAGCCCTCGCCTGGACCCAGGACGGCAACCGGATCTACTACGAGCGATACTCCGAGGTCCCCCGGGGCGTCTACAGCATCTCGCCCCTCGGCAGCGACGATCGGCTCGTCCT
>DASSMN010000238.1:0-2636 GCA_035688885.1 Gemmatimonadales bacterium | reverse complement strand
TCGGGTCGGCAAACTGGACCTTCCCGTACTTCCGGACGCCTTCCCGCGGGTCCGAGTCTGTCCGACGGTGAATCTTCCTCGGCACTGTGCCTCCTTCCACGTGACGACCTGCGCGAGCGGAGTAGACAAGGCGCCAAGCCGTTCGTCCGTGGTGCCGTCGCCCAGCGCGCCATGCTGATTGTAGCCCCAGCAGTGCCCCAACATGAGATCCTTCCCGACTCGCCCCAGCCACGGCCGCCCATGTCGGGTTTTAGGGGCGGTTCCCGCGTGTATCACTGCAGACAGCGGAAACCACCCTGTATCTACGTTAGGAGGGCACTATGTGGCATTCCTTCATCCGGCTCGCGGCCGGCCTTTCCGTTCCGGTCCTTCTCGCCGGCGCGGCCCAGCCCGCGGCTGCGCAGGACCGAGTCGTGATCACCGCCCCGGAGCTCGACCGCAGCGGGGCGTCCACCGTCTACGACGCCATCCGCCGGCTTCGACCTCAGTTACTCCGGGCCCGACCCTCCGGCCACCTGATGTATTTCACGGAACGGAGACCGGTCGTAGCGGTGAACGAAGAGGTGAAGGGGGGTCTGGAGGTGCTACAGGACATGCCGGTCGGTGAGGCCGCGCTCGTGGAATCCATTGACGCTCGCGGCGCGAAGCAGCGCTATGGCATCGAGGCCGCCGACGGGCTCGTGCTGGTGGTGAAGGCGCCGGCGCTCGCCGATGCCGGCAGCCCGCGGTAGATATGCGGGGCCCCATGCGCCGGGTCGTGTCACCGCGCCTGATCGGCGGTGCACGGCTCGGCGCCTGCCGGGCACTATCCTTTCGCGCGCAGGGAGCCTCGGTGCGATGGTCACACTTCGCTGCGTGGAGCGGTCCTATCGAGGCCAGCCAATCCGTGCCGCTGCTGGCGTTCGCTGAGCGGCGGCGACACATTTGCCGTACCCTCTCCAATGGACCTGAGCCTGACCGACGTGACGGCCTCTGCATTGGCCAACGCACTCCGCGACCGCTTCACGACTGAGCGCGAGTTCGGACGCGCCCCGTTAGCGGCATGTTGCCTGCTCGTCCTGGCCTTGGTCGGGCTTTCGGGCTCCCTCGGCGCCCAGGCCGAACCCCCTCTCACGCCGATTAGCAAGCGAGCCCGGGCGACGCTTGTCATCCCAGGTTCTGCCGACTTCCTCGTGGCCGACGGACATGCGGTGTGGGCGACCAACGAGGGTCGAATCGAGCGGCTCGATGTCGACCATCCACGTCCGGTTCTTACAGTACGTATTCCGGAGCCGTGCGGTGCGATGGTCGTAGCCTATGGCTCAGTCTGGGTGGCTAGCTGTCAGGCCGCCTCGATTTACCGTATCGACAGAGGCTCCGGTGAAGTGACGGCAAGGATTCCCACTGGCCTCGCAGACCCACAAGGCGAGCTGAGCCTCGCCGCTGGTGCCGGTGCTGTCTGGGTCCTGAGCGACAGCCAAGGCATGCTATCTCGAGTCGATGTCGCACGAAATCAGGTTGTCGATCGAATTCCCGTGGCGAGGTACTCGTATGCTGCGGTCTTCGGCTTCGGCAGCGTATGGGTCACGAACACGGGCGCCGGTGACGCTGTCGGTGCAGGTGCGGTGCAGAGGATAGATCCAGGGACCAACAAGGTGACCGCCACCGTGCCAGTCGGCCCGCAGCCCCGGTTTCTCGCTGCGGGTGAAGGCGGTGTCTGGACGCTGAACCAGGGTGACGGCTCGGTCAGTCGCGTCGACCCAGTGACGAACAGTGTTGCTGCTACGATTGCTGTCGGTGTGCCCGGGTCGGGTGGGGATATCGCCACCGGCCACGGTCGCGTCTGGGTTCGAGCCAGCAAGGTGCTGCTCACCACCATCGATCCTGCCACGAACCGCATCATCGAACGATTTGGGCCTCCCGCTGGAAGCGGTGCAGTGCGGGTCGCAGACGACGCTGTATGGGTTACTGCCCACGACATCCATACAGTCTGGGTTCTGAAATTCTAATCTGCGGTCACGAGCGCTAACCCACAGGCACCAGGCCCTTCTCAGACATTCCAGGCCTGCGCGAGAGCTCGTTGACGGGCTCGCGGCCCGGGTCCCGCCGTTTCCGAACCTGACTGGAGGCACACCGTGACGGCGAACGATTGGCTACGGGGCAGACGGCGGATCGCTCTCATCATTCTCCCGCTCGTGTTCCTGTCGGTGACGCTGCGGCTCGCACCGCTGGCAGCTCAGGAGGACGTGCCGCCCGTGATCGCCAAGGCCAAGGAGAAGGACCCCGGCATGGAGAAGATCTTCTCCGATGCGGTCGGCTACGCTGTCTACCCCTCGGTCGGCAAAGGGGCCATCGGGGTGGGCGGCGCCCACGGGAACGGGTGGGTGTATGAGGGAGGCAAGCTGATCGGGAAGTCGAGCCTCACCCAGGTGACGGTCGGCTTCCAGCTCGGCGGGCAGGCGTACAGCGAGATCGTGTTCTTCCAGACCCGGCAGGCGCTCGACAACTTCAAGCTCGGCAAGCTCAAGCTCGACGCGCAGGCCTCGGCGGTCGCGATCACCGCCAGGGCCTCGGCGGATCTCGCGTACCGCAACGGCGTGGCCATCTTCACCATGGCCAAGGGCGGGCTCATGTACGAGGCGTCGGTGGGCGGGCAG
>DASSMN010000361.1:0-4809 GCA_035688885.1 Gemmatimonadales bacterium | reverse complement strand
GATCGAGCGAATCCTTGCCCGCCGGCGCCCCGGTGGAGGCCGGGGTGGCGCCGAGGGTGGTCTCCGACGTCGTGTCGGCGGGCGCGGCGCCGTTGGCGGCGGCGATATGCTGGTCACGCGCCGTCGTCAGACTGTCGGTCTTGGCTCGCACCCGGGCGATCTGGGCGTGGGCCGCCGAGATGGATTGGGCCTGCACGGCACCCGCCATCGCCGTCAGGGCGAGCAGCGCGACCCCGAACCTCGCGTTACGAGCCACTGGCCTCTCCCTCCGCGCTGGCGGACTTGACGAACGTACGGACCTGGAACTTGGCCTCGAGCAGCGACCCGCTGGTGTCGTTCAGGGCCTTGGCCGCGTTCTGGTTGGCGGCCGCGACCGACAGGTCGTAGGGCACGATGATCCGCTGCAGGCTCGACACGTCGGCCAGGAAGGCACCGATCGCGTCGTAGTGCCCGATGACGGACATGTTGTACTTGTAGGTGTCGAACGGCGCCGGTCCCGGCTCGACCGGGAGCGGCACCACCTGCGACAGCGTCACCCCGCGGATCTTGCTCCGGGTCGAGATGTCGTCGAGCAGGTTGGGCACCTCGTTCCGCTCGGGCACCAGGCGGCGCAGCAGCGCCAGGCTCCCGCGATAGGTGTCGAGCCGCTTGCGCAGGTCTTCGACGGTACCCTTGGCCAGCTCCTTCTTGGCGCTGTCGGTGGCCGCGTCGAGCCGGCCGATCGTGTCCTTTATGGCCACGATCTGGTCCTGCCGAGCCGAGAGACCGGGGACGCCGAGCGACTCGATGACCGAGCCGGTGTAGGCGATGTACCCCACCAGACCGGCGAGCAGCGCCGCGAGAACCGGCGTGGACTTCTGGGACGAGAGGGCCATATGCGACTACCTCACCGACTGGCTGAGGGGAACCGTCTTGATGTAGGCCGAATCCGCCTGGCGGTACGTGGCCCGGATGGTGAACGCGGTGACCGGGCGATCCTTCTCGACCACCGTCTGCGCCGACACCGGCGTCACGTCGGTGATCCAGGGCGAGGCCTCGAGCTGCCGGAGGAACCGGGTGTAGGCCTGGATGTCCACCGTGCGGCCGTTGAGCTCGAACTGCACCGGCGGCGGGGCCGCGGGGCCCGTCGAATCGGCCTTGGTGGTGGGCTTGGCCGCCGCGGAGGGCGCGGGGGCCGGCGCCGGCTTGCCCGGTTGGGGGGCGGCAGTGGCAGCGGCAGGCCCGAGGTCCACCAACCAGGTGTACGGCGGCAGCGCGCGGGTGACCTCGTCCATCAGATGGGGCCACACGTAGCGATCGCCGTCCACCATGCGGATGGTGCCGATCTGGGCCACCAGCGAGTCGCGCACGGTTTCCTGATGCCGCTTCTCGGCCAGGAAGGCCTTGAACCGCTTGTTCTCGGAGCGGCTCTGCTCCAGCTGCGGCGTGAGCGCGCTCAGCTCGCGCGCGGTCCCGACGAAGACGAAGCTGAGCCAGCCCAGCACGCACACCCAGCTCACCACGGCCACCAGCAGGAGCGGGTCCTTGATCTTGCTGCCCAGGCCGCGCACGCCGTCCAGGGAAATCGCGAACGATTTCTTGGCTCGCTTGCGCTTGAGGTCGGGGCGGAGATTGACGGTGATCATCGGTCGTCGAGTCCCTGGGTCGGGGTTACGCCGCGCTGCGCAGCGCGAGGCCAATCGGGAGCATCAGGAGCGGCGCGACCTCATCGACCGGCATCTGGTCGAACACGCCGTCGGCCACCTGAAGCTTCTCGATGGGATTGGCCAGCTGGACCGGGATGCGCAGCCGGTCCGAAAGCACCTTGTTGAGGCGCGGAATGCGCGCGCCGCCGCCCGTGGTGAAGATCCGCGAGATGCCGCCGGCGGACCGGCTGGCGCTCTGGAGGAACGCGGCCGCGCGCTCGATGCCCACCGCGAGCTCCTCGCCGCGGGACTCGAGCAGCGCGTCCAGCGCCTCGTTGGCGTCGCCGCCCTTGAGCACGGCGTCGGCCTCGTCGGCCGAGAGCCCGCGCTCGCGCTGCAGATCTTCCTTGAAGCGGCGGGTGCCCACCGGGATGTCCCGGGTGAGCACCGGCACGCCGTCGTCCAGGATGTTGATGTTGGTGGTCTCGTGGCCGATGTTGACCAGCCCGACCACGCCGTGCATGGCCTCGGGGTAGTTCACCTCGAAGGCGTTGTGCAGGGCGAAGGCGTCAACGTCCACCACGCTGGGCTCGAGCCCGACATCGGAGAGCAGGGCGAGCTTGTGCTCGACCAGCTCCCGCTTGGCCGCCACCAGCAGCACGGTCATCTGAAGGCCATCGCCCTCGGGATCGAGGATCTGAAAATCGAGCTCGACGTTGTCCATGTCGAACGGCACGTGCTGCTCGGCCTCCCAGCGGATGACCTCGCGGGCTTCGGCCTCCTTCATCCGGTCCATGGAGATCTTCTTGATGATCACGTCACGGCCGCCCACGGCGGTGACGATCTTCTTCGACTTGATGCCGGCGGAGGCCATGAGGCCCTTGATCGCCTCGGCCACGATGGCGGGGTCCATGACTTCACCCTCGACGATGGCGTCGTTCACCACCGAGGTGAACGCGACCTTGGTGAGGACCGGCCCGCCCGAGCCGTGGGAGATCGCGACGAGCTTGATGAGGCCGCTGCCGATATCCAGGCCGACCGTCGTCGCATTGCGCCCGAAGAGTCCCATACGTGTCCGCTTGTTGAGGGGTGGCTCAGGCCTGTCTTGCCGCTCCGGACTTGCCGTCGGCGCCGGGGCATGAGGGTATTCCGTGCCTTGGAGGGCAACCGATGTGCCACACAAATTGCACGGGAGGAAGTTGTTGGCGCGGAGCGTTTTACTGCGGGCATCGGCGGGGTCGTGCAGCGGCTCTTGGGGGCCACTTCTTCTCTTTCGCAAGCCCATTCTCGGGATGCGGGAGTGCAGTTGCTGAAACGGCTAGTGCAAGCGGTTGCAGAGTGCGAATACGCGAGAGAAATCGACGGTGCTGCGTCATCCTGAGCGAAGCGAAGGAGACATGCGGTGTGTCATGGCTCCTTTCTGCGCTCAGGATGACGTCGAGGCTCGGACCGGCTCCGAGCCCCGATCAGCCTCCGACCGTCTTCGGCTCCCGGCTAGTGGAGCTGCGCCCAGCTCCGGAACGCGATCGGCTCCGCGAACGCCGAGCCCATGACGGCCTTGTTGATCGCGCACGACGAGAACTGGAGCGTCGTGTTACCGCTGATGACGTTCTTGTCGCCGAGGTCCACGTCCTGGGCCAGCAGGGCGCCGGTGATCTTGTTACCGGTACCGGCGATCTTGATGCCGCCCTTGGCCACGATGAGGCCGGAGAACTCGAAGCCACCGACGATCTCGAGATCGCCCTCGATCAGGAGCAGGCCCTGTCCCCGGGCACCGCCCGCCATCTTGAGCTGGCTGCCGCTGGCGTAGATGATCGGGAAGTAGGTCGAACACGCCTTGATGTAGCCGGCAGTCCGCTCGGGCTCGCCCCAGTTGTTCATATCGCTCACGTTGCAGCGGAACGGCGCCGCGGCCATCAGCGTCGGGACCGGCAGCTGCGGCGTGGTCGACGTGATCACGATGTCGGCGTTCTTCTTGAGCTCGTCGAAGGTGACGTCGCCGAAGATGTTGAAGAAGTCGGTGTTGACCGTCGGATCGTTGGCGACCACGTCGGGTGCGCCGTCGATCTTGGTCAGGTCGCCGTTGTTGGCGCCGGTCAGCCCCGCGCTCCGGATGCCCGCCTGGTCGGCGCCCTTGGTGCAGTTGGGGTCGGCGTTGCCGAGGCTGTCCTTGTCCCAACCCTTGGGAATGGAGTCGTAGCCGGTGACCTGGAACGCGTTGCCGTTGAACGTGATCGGCTTGGTGACCGTGACGGCGGCCTTGGCGTTGGCATTGACGAAGCTCAGGCGCGCGAGCGTGGCGACGGTGCTCTGCGCCAGCTCGTTCCCCGCCGCATCGGTCCGGCTGCCCAGGCTGGTGAGCAGGAACATCTGGCTGTTGAGCCGGGTGGCGTTCACTGTGTACTTCATATCGGTGCGACCGGTCATGTAGGTCGTGCCGAGCGAGGACGTCTGGCCGTTGGGCATGTTGTTGTTGACGTACTGGTTCCAGTTGGCCAGCACCGTCATGGGCCCGGTCTCGGCAGCCTGGGCCGCTTCGGCGGCATAGATCGAATTGCGGCCGGTGCGCTGTTCGAGCGTACTGGCGTAGAACGCACCGGCCACCAGCGCGCCGATGACCACGAGCGCAAAGATGGCCACGGCCAGTGCCATGCCCCGCTCGTTGGTGAGTTTCGAGTGCCGCATGCGTCTCTCCTGGGTGACAGCCTGCGGGATACGAGCTACGGCCGAAGCGCGTTCCGCAGGGAGACGCGCGTCGCAACAGTGTCGAGGTCCATCTGGGCGTACTTGCCCGTGGTCCGGACCATTTCGTCGCTCATGGGCTGCAAGCTGATCTGCACGCTGCGCACGTTGTCGGTGACGGCCGTGGCGGTGTTGTTGGCGTCCCAGTAGGTGAACGTGAGCCCCTGCGCCGTGCCGCTCAGCGGGCCGACAACCGGTTCTACCGTGGTCCCGACGGTCAGCGGTCGCGCTCGCATGCCGAGCCAGGCCTTACCGCCCGAGGTGTAGGACCGCATCTGCATGAGCTCGAACGCGCGGACCGGGTTACCGAGCGGAGTTGCGGCAATGAGATTGGCCGCGGTAATGGCCAGCCCGGCCGGAATCTGGATGCGGAACCGGATGCCCGCGGTACCGTCGGGGCAATTCTGGGCCGATTGGTCGGCGGTCAGACCGACGGTCACCC
>DASSMN010000273.1:0-12649 GCA_035688885.1 Gemmatimonadales bacterium | reverse complement strand
GTCCGCGGCGTCACCAAGCTCTCCGAGGGCGAGGTCAAGGGCCGGGTCAAGCTCACCGACGGCCGACCGCTCGACCGGAACGCGGTCGAGGGAAGCCGCGCCTCCATTGACTCGCTCTACAAGCACGAGGGCTATTACAGCGCGCAGGTCAAGGTGCTCGAGCTGCCGCAGGACGACAGGAAACTCCGCCTGGTCTTCGACGTGGAGGAGGGGCAGCGAGTGGCCATCAGCCAGGTGGCCATCGACGGGAATCAGCACTTCTCGGACAAACAGGTCGTCAAGCACATGGCCACCCGACCCGAGGGGTTCTGGTGGTTCCAGAAGGGCGAGTACGACGAGCGCAAGGTGGACCAGGACGTCCGCGAGCGGCTGCCACGGTGGTACGCCGACAACGGCTACGTGGACATGCAGGTCACCAAGGATTCGCTGGTGGCCGACTCGAGCGGCGGGAAGGCCGTGCTCCACCTGACGGTCAACGAGGGACAGCCGTACCAGGTGGGTGTCTTCGACATCGACGGCAACCGGCGGTTCTCCACCGAGGAGCTGCAGGCGCTCTATCCGTTCGGGCCCGTCAACGCCAGCGGCCAGCCGCAGACCCCGCAGCCGTTCAGCCGCACCGCGTGGGACGGCGCCACGGAAAAGGTCCAGAATCTCTACGCCAACAACGGCTACATCTACGCCCAGATCGAGCCCGCCGAGACCCGCCGCACCGGGCCCGACGGCAAGCCGGTGGTGGACCTGCGGTGGACCATCCGCGAGGGCTCGCCGGCCACCATCAACAAGATCGAGATCGTCGGGAACGACGTCACCCACGAGCGGGTGATCCGCGAGGCGATCGTGATGCTCCCGGGCGACCTGTTCAGCCGGGAGCGACTGATCCGGTCCTACCAGAACGTCTCCAACCTCGGATTCTTCCAGCAGCCGCTGCCCAGCCCGGACGTGAAGCCAGCGGCCAACGGCGTGGATGTGGACATCGTCTTCCGGGTGGAGGAGAAGCGCACCGGCAACATCAACTTCGGCGCGTCGCTGGGGCAGGGCACCGGCGTGGGCGGGTTCCTGGGGCTCGAAGAGCCCAACCTGTTCGGCCGGGGCAAGCGGGGCAAGCTCCAGTGGCAGTTCGGGAAGAACATCAACGACTTCACGCTGAGCTACACCGACCCGGCCATCCGCGAGAGCCGCATCTCCGGCACCGTGTCGCTGTTCGACTCGCGGGCCCGCTACACCATCGGCGACCTGGGGCGCCGCAAGCAGACCGGCGGCAGCGTGCAGCTCGGCTTCCCCTTCCTGGGGTCGCGCTACACCCGGTTCTTCACCTCCTATTCCTATCAGCGGGTGCGCTACACGGAGGGTTCCGCCGATCTGCGGGCCCGGTTCAGCTGCAGCGCCTGCAGCCGGTCCACGCTCGGCGCGAGCGTGCTGCGCGACACCCGCATCGGCCTCCCGTTCGCGACCGGCGGGTCGTTCACCAACGTGAGCGGCGAGCTCAACGGCGGCTTCCTGGGCGGCACCGGCGACTACCGGAAAGTGGACCTCGAGGGCCGCTGGTACGCCCCGCTGGGCACCATGGGCGGCGGTGGGCAGCTCGGGGCCGGGGTACAGTTCGTGCTGGGCCTCACTGCCAAGTCGGGATTCATCTTCGGCGACGCCGGTCCGTTCTTCACCGAGCTGTACTCGCTGGGCGGCGTGCAGTACGGAATCCCGCTCCGCGGCTATGACGAGTTCTCCATCACGCCCAACGGCTTCGATCCATCGGCCAGCGGGAACCAGGCCAGTCCGGATGCGTTCGGGAAATCGTACGCCGCCTTCACCGTCGAGGCCGGCGCGCGGGTGAGCCAGTCGCTCTACGTAGACGCGTTCTTCGATGCGGGCAACGTCTATCGCAGCGCGCGGCAATGGGATCCCACCCGTCTGTTCCGCGGAGCCGGGTTCGGGGCCGCCGTGATCTCGCCGCTGGGGCCGATCGGGATCGATCTGGGCTACGGTTTCGACAAAACGGATGGGCAGGGCCGACCCAAGCCGGGTTGGCAGCTGCACTTCAAGCTTGGCAACTTCTTCTAGTCGGTCACCTTTCATCGGGAGCAACGCATGAAGCTGTCCCTCGTGGGAACCTGGGCCGCCCTCCTCACCCTGGTCTGCGCGGCCGCGCCGGTGGCGGCGCAGCAGGCCGGGGCGGCGAAGCTTGCCTACGTGAACACCCAGGCGATTCTCAAGTCCACGCCGGGGTACGCGCAGGCCGAGTCCACGTTCACCAAGGAGCTCCAGACCTATCGCGGCGAGGTCCAGAAGCTCCAGGCCAGCCTGGATTCATCGGCGTCCGACTTCGAGCAGCAGAGCGTGATGCTGAGCCCGACCCAGCGGGCGGCCAAGCGGAAGGACCTCGAGGGCAAGCAGCAGCAGCTGGAGCAGCGAACCCAGGAGCTGCAGCAGAAGGCGGCCAGCCGCGAGCGTGAGCTGCTCGATCCGATCCAGTCCAAGGTCAACAGCGTCATCGAAGGCCTCCGGGCCTCCGGCAACTACGCCATGATCTTCGACGTGAGCGCGCCCAACAGCGGCATCGTCACCGCCGACAAATCGCTCGACCTCACGGACAAGGTCATCCAGCAGCTCAAGTCGGGCAGCTAGCTCGTGACGCCCGCGGGGCTCACCGCGCAGGCGGTCGCCGACCTGGTCGGCGGCCGCCTGCTTGGCGATGGGGCCGTGGTGCTGCACCAGGTGCGGGCGCTCGACAGCGCGGGCCCGGACGCGATCTCCCTCGCCGTGTCCGGCAAGTACGCCGAGCAGCTGCGGGTGAGCCGGGCGGGTGTGGTGCTGGTGCCGGCCGAGCTGGCCGACGTGGCCGGCGGCCCGGGGACGCGGATCGTGGTACCGGACCCCTACGCGGCGATGGTACGGGTCATGGGCGCGCTGTTTCCGCCGGCCGCCGCGGGCCCCGGGATCGACGCCACCGCCCGACTCGGCCGGGGCGTCCGGCTCGGCCGCGACGTGAGCGTGGGGCCCTACGTGGTGGTGGGCCGGAACGTGGCCCTGGGTGACCGCTGCGTACTGTCCGATGGGGTGTCGCTCGGTGACGACGTGACCGTGGGCGACGACACGGTGATCGGACCGCGCGCGGTGCTCTACCGGGAGACCAGGGTGGGGCGCCGGGTGGTGATCAAGGCGGGCGCGGTGCTGGGCGGCCCGGGGTTCGGGTACCGGCCCGACGCGACCGGCCACCACCGGATCCCGCACGTGGGCGGGTGCATCATCGAAGACGAGGTCGAGATCGGCTCCAATACCTGTGTCGACCGGGGCAGCATGAGTGACACCGTGATCGGGCGCGGCACCAAGCTCGACAACCTGGTGCATGTGGGCCACAACGTGCGGCTCGGCGAGCGGTGCCTGGCGATGGCCGGTGTCGGCATTGCCGGCAGCACCCGCATCGGCAACGACGTGATCCTGGCGGGCCACGTGGGGGTGACCGATCATCTGGTGATCGGCGACGGCGCCCGCCTGGCCGCTAAGAGCGCGGTGTTCGGCGACGTGCCGGCGGGCGCGTCCTTCAGCGGCCATCCCGCTCGGCCTCACCGGCAGTTCCTCCGGGCCCAGGCCGCGCTCTACCGCGTGGCACCGATCATCACCCAACTCGAGCGCCTGGCCGGCGAGGCCGACGATGACCGGTAGGCGGACGCTCGCGGCACCGGCGGAAGTTCGGGGCATCGGCCTGCACACCGGCCGCGAGGCTACCGCGCGCTGTGTCGCGGCGCCCCCGGGCCAGGGCATCGTGTTCCGCCGGGTGGACCTGCCGGGCAGCCCCGCCATTCCCGCCCGGGTGGCCGAAGTCCAGTCCACCGAGCGGCGCACGGCGCTGGGCGACGGCGAGGCTTCGGTTCAGACGGTGGAGCACCTGCTGGCCGCCGCCGCCGCGCTCGAGCTCGACGACCTCACGGTGGAGCTCGACGGTCCCGAGCCGCCCATCGGCGACGGCTCGTTCGCGCCCTTCCTCACGGCGCTCACCGCCGCCGGGGTCGAGACCACCGCGGGACAGCCGACCGTATACCGGGTCACCACCCCTTTCCAGCTGGCCGAGGGCGACTCGACCTACGTGGTGGCGCCCGCCCGCACGCTCCGGCTCACCACCACGATCGAGTGGCCCCATCCGCTGATCGGCCGCCAGAGCGGAGCGTACGACATCACGGCGGACGAGTTCCGCCGTGAGCTGGCGGCGGCACGCACCTTCGGGTTCCTTCATGAGGCGGAAGCGCTGCGGGCCCGCGGGCTGGCGCTGGGAGCGGCGCTCGAGTCCACCCTGGTGCTCTCGGACCAGGGCCTCGTGGGCGACGCCGAGCTGCGCTGGCCGGACGAGTTCGTCCGCCACAAGACCGCGGACATCCTGGGCGACCTCGCGCTGGTAGGCGGGCGGATCCAGGCGCACGTGATCGCGACCAAGCCAAGCCATCAGGGCAACATCGCGCTAGCCCGCTGGCTCACCCGCACCGCCCAGCGCGACGGAGGCGTGGCGATGGACATCGGCCGGATCCTCGACGTGATCCCCCACCGGTACCCCTTTCTCCTCGTGGACCGCATCCTCGAGGTCGAGGGCACCAAGCGGATCGTCGGGATCAAGAACGTCACCATCAACGAGCCGTTCTTCCAGGGCCACTTTCCGGGCCATCCCATCATGCCCGGCGTGCTGATCATCGAGGCCATGGCGCAGGTGGGCGGGATGCTGCTGCTCGGCACCATCGAGGACCCGGATCAGAAGGTGGTCTACTTCATGTCGCTCGACAACGTGAAGTTCCGCCGGCCGGTGCTCCCCGGCGACCAGCTCCGCTGCGAGCTCGAGATGCTCCAGAATCGGGGCCGCACCTGCCGCATGAAAGGGGTGGCCTATGTCGACGGCAACGTGGTGGCGGAAGCCGAGATGATGGCGCGGGTGGTGGATCGGTGAGCAGCCAGATTCACCCGACGGCCATCGTCGATCCCTCGGCCCGGCTCGGGAAGGGAGTCGAGATCGGCCCGTGGGTGATGGTGGGACCGCAGGTGACCATTGGCGACCGCTGCCGGCTGGGCCCGCGGTCGCGGCTGGTCAGGAACGTCATCCTCGCCGAAGACGTGAGCGTCGGCGACGGCTCGATCCTGGGCGGCGATCCTCAGGACCTCAAGTTCAAGGGCGAGGAGACCTGGGTGGAGATCGGCGCGGGCACGATCATCCGCGAGTACTCCACCATCAATCGCGGCACCTCGCAGAGCTTCCGGACCACCGTCGGCTCGCGCTGCTTCATCATGACCTACGTTCACCTGGCCCACGACTGCCACGTGGGCGACGAGGTGACGATCGCCAACGGCACCCAGTGCGCGGGGCACGTGACCATCCACGACCGCGCGGTCCTCAGCGGGCTCAACGCGGTGCATCAGTTCGTCACCATCGGCACCTTCGCTTTCGTCGGCGGCGGGTCCCGGGTGAGCCAGGACGTTCCCCCCTACGTCAAGGCAGTGGGCAACCCCATGGAGCTGTACGGGCTCAACTCGATCGGGCTCCAGCGGGCCGGCTTCTCGGGCGAGACCATCTCCGCCCTCAAGCGGGCCTACCGCCTGTTCTTCAACTCCGAGCTCAACCTGTCACAGGCCCTCGAGCGGGCCCGGAGCGACCTGCCGACCTCGCCCGAGGTAGACCGTTTCCTGGCCTTCGTCGAGAGCTCCGAACGGGGCGTGCCGGCGTGAGCGCGCCGCTGCCGATCGGCGTGGTGGGCGTCGGCGCGCTGGGCCGGCACCATGCCCGTCACCTCGCGCAGCTGCCCGAGGCTCGACTGGTCGGGGTGTTCGATACCGACGCCGAGCGCGCGCGCGCCGTAGCCGAGGAGCTGAATACGATGGCCTTCCCTGACCTCGACGTGCTGCTGGGGCAGGTCGAGGCCGTGACGGTCGCGGTGCCGACGCCGGCCCACCATGCGGTGGGCGCCCAGGCCCTGGGCCGCCATGTGCCGGTGCTCATGGAGAAGCCGCTGGCCGCCCCGGTGGCGGAGGCCGACCAGCTCATCGCGGCTGCGGCGCGGCGCGGGCTCCAGCTGCAGGTGGGGAATATCGAGCGCTACAATC
The DNA here is from genome assembly GCA_035688885.1 of Gemmatimonadales bacterium. Taxonomy (GTDB): domain Bacteria; phylum Gemmatimonadota; class Gemmatimonadetes; order Gemmatimonadales; family GWC2-71-9; genus CAVVWJ01. The sequence continues at coordinate 6,574 of DASSMN010000273.1, read as the reverse complement.
GCGCCCTCCGCGCGGCGGAAGCGTACCTCGACGGCCCGCGCTACATCGAAAGCCAGCGGCTGGCGCCGTTCCAGCCCCGGGGCACCGATGTGGCCGTGGTGCTCGACCTCATGATCCACGATCTCGACCTGGTGCTCCACCTGACCGGCGGCGGCGAGGCCACCGAGGTTCGGGCGTCGGGCCTCTCGCTGCTGAGCTCCCATCTCGATCTCGCCAACGCCCGGGTCGAGTTCGCCAACGGCTCGGTCGCGCTGGCCACCGCCAGCCGGGTCTCGCGCGAGCGGGTTCGGCGGCTGCGGGTGTTCCAACCCAACGGCTATCTCTCGCTCGACCTGGCCAGCGGCGGCGGGGAGTTCATGCGAGTCCGGGGCGACTGGCGCCCGGGCACCGGCAACGCGCTCACGGACGTGGTCGAGCGTATCGTGCTCGACGCGCCCGAGGCCGATGCCCTCCAGCTCGAGCTCCGCAGCTTCGTGCACGCGGTTCGGGGGCAGCGCGAGGTCGTCGTGAGCGGCGAGGAGGGTCGCGCCGCCCTCGCGCTGGCGCTGCGGGTCGCGGCCGCGGTGCGGACGTCGCCGCTCGCCGTTCCCGCGGCCGGATGATCACCCGGCGGGCCCCGCGTATCTTCGTCTCCGCCGGCGAGCCCTCGGGTGACCTCCACGCCGCCGGGGTCGTCCGCGCCTTGCGCGCCCGTTACCCTGAGGGGACGATCGAGGCCCTCGGCGGACCGCAGATGCAGGCGGCGGGCGCGACCATCCGCTACCCGATGGAGGGGCTGGCCGCCTTCGGCCTGGTGGAGGTCGTCACCAAGCTGGGCGCGCATCTCAGGCTGTTGCGCGCGCTCAAGGCGGATTTCCGGTCGGGCCGGTACGATCTGGTCATTCTGGTGGATTATCCGGGATTCCACGTGCGCGTGGCGGAGGCCGCGCGCGCGGCCGGCACCAAGGTGCTCTACTACATTGCGCCCCAGCTCTGGGCCTGGCGCCCGGGGCGGGCACGGCGATTCGCCTCGGCGGTGGATCGCCTGGCCGTGGTGCTGCCGTTCGAGCAGCGCTTCTTCGGCGAGCTCGGGCTCCGAAGCGACTACGTGGGGCATCCACTGGTCGACCGGGAAGGCTGGCCCACTCGCGCGGAGGCGCGCGCTCGCCTGGGGTTGCCGCCGGATGCGCGGGTGCTGGGGCTCTTTCCGGGCAGCCGGAGCCAGGAGGTGCGGCGCCTCTGGGCGCCGTTCCGGGATGCCGCCAGACGGATGCTGGACGAGGGCCGCTGCGACCGCGTGATCGTGGCGGGTACGCCCGGCGGGGAGTATCCCGACCCCGGCCCGCTCGAGATCTCCGTGGGCGATCCGCTGCCAGTGTTCGCCGCCGCCGACGCGGCGCTGGCGAAATCGGGCACCACGACCCTCGAGGCGGCGCTGGCCGGGGTGCCGATGGTGGTCGCCTACAAGGTGCACCATCTGACCTGGCTCATGTTCCAGCGCCTCCGCACGGTGCGGTGGGTCAGTCTGGTGAACCTGGTCGCCGAACGCGAGGTGGTGCCCGAGATGCTGCAGGATCAGGCGGAGGCGAGGCCGCTGGCCGAGGCGTTGCGGCCGCTGCTCGATCCGCGCGACCCGCGCACCCTGGCGCAGCGGGAAGGGCTGGCGCTGGTGCGCGAGCGTCTGGGCGCGCCGGGCGCCACTACGCGGGTGGTCGCGCTGGCGGACGAGCTGCTGGGCAGGTGAAGCTCCGGGTGCCGCCCTCCGCGGCGCGGGTGCTCGCCGGCCCCGCGGTCAAGCTGCTCGCGGCCTCCTGGCGCATCCGCACGGTGGACGAGGAGCGCTGGCGGCCGCTGTACCAGGCGCGGCGGCCCCATGTCTTCCTGCTGTGGCACGAGGTGCTGCTGCCGCTCCTCTGGCAGCATCGGCGGCAGTCGATCGCCATCGTGGTCAGTGAGGCGCGGGACGGGCAATACCTGGCCGATTTCGCCGCCTCCCTCGGCTATCGAGCGGTCCGCGGCTCGAGCACCCGGGGCGCCGCGCGAGCGCTGCTCGGCGCGGTGCGCGAGCTCCAGGCCGGGCACGCGGTGGCCTTTACTCCCGATGGGCCGCAGGGCCCCCGGCGCGTGCTCAAGCCGGGTGTCGTCGCCGCGGCGCAGCGGGGCGGCGCGACGATCGTACCGCTCCATGCGGAGGCCGACCGCGCGTGGCGGTTACATTCGTGGGACCGATTCGTCATTCCCAAGGCCGGCGCCAGGGTCCGCATCGTCTACGGCCGGCCGTTCGAGGTCGCGGCGGGCGAGGAGGGGCTGGCGGCCGGGCTCGAGCAGGCGGAGGCGCGATTGCGGGAGATCGCCGGGACGGGAGCGTGAGACAGCCATGAGCCGCCGAGGCGATACCCATCGCGTGATGCGCTGGCTGTGGACCAGCCGCCGCCCCGACGCCCGGCTCGCGCGGCTCGCGCTGCTTCCGGCGTCGGGCCTCTGGCGTCTCGCGATGGACACCCGGCGGCTGGCCTATCGCCGCGGCTGGCTCGCGACCCGTGACCTGCCGCTGCCCTCGGTGGCCGTGGGCAACCTGACGGTGGGCGGCTCGGGCAAGACGCCGATCGCCACGTGGATTGCGCGGCACTACGTGAGCCGCGGCGTGCGGCCCGGGATCCTGCTCCGCGGCTACGGCAACGACGAGACGCTGGTGCACCAGCATTCGGTGCCCGAGGCGGTGGTCGTCGCCGACCCCGACCGTGTGGCCGGGGCCGAACGGGCGCTCGCCAACGGCGCGCAGGTGCTGGTGCTGGACGATGCCTACCAGCGGCTCGACGTGCATCGGGACCTGAACGTGCTGGTCATGAGCGCCGAGACCACCCGCGCCGTCCGCTGGCCGCTGCCGGCCGGGCCCTGGCGCGAAGGATGGGACGCGCTCGATCGAGCTGACGCCGTCATCATCACCCGAAAGCGCGCCACGCCGGAGGCCGCGCAGACCCTGGCCCGCCAGGTGGAGGGACGGGTGCACGGCCCGATCGCCGTGGCGCACCTGGGGCTCGGAACGCTCGAAGGGCTGGTGAGCGGCACCCGCCGGCCGGCAAGCATGCTCGCCGGCAAGCGCGTCGTGGCGGCCTCGGGCATCGCCGATCCCGACGCCTTCGTGGCGCAGACCAAAGCCACCGGCGCCGCGGTCCAGGTCGCCACCTGGAAGGACCATCACGACTATCGCGACGAAGACGTCGCGTGGCTGGCCCACGCGGCCCGTCGCGCGGACCACGTCGTCATCACCCAGAAGGACGCGGTCAAGCTGCGCGACCGCTGGCCCGCGGCCGTACCGGAGCCCCTGGTGGCCCTGCTGGACCTCGAGTGGGAGGAAGGCGGCGACGCCATCGCCGCCGTGCTGGACGCCGTCGTGACCCCCGTGGATCGCCTGTAACCTCGAATTGGGAGCAACCCGGACCATCTATGAGCACCACGAGCCGCCCCTCGCTTCTCATCCGCCCGGAGAAGGACACCTTCCTCAACGAGGAAAATCCGTTCGAGGCCATGATGTCCCGCTTCGACTACGCGGCCGAGCGCCTGAGCCTGGACCCCGGGCTCTACAAGGTGCTGCGGAGCCCCGAGAAGCAGATCATCGTGAGCGTGCCCATTCACCGCGACTCCGGCGAGGTCGAGGTATTCACCGGCTACCGGGTGCTCTACAACACCAGCCGGGGGCCGGCCAAGGGCGGCATCCGGTTCGACATGCAGGTGACGCTCGATGAAGTGAAGGCGCTGGCGGCGTGGATGACGTGGAAGTGCGCGGTGGTCAACATCCCGTTCGGCGGCGCCAAGGGCGGCGTCGTGTGCGACCCGCCCAACCTGTCCATCGCCGAGCTCGAGCGCATCACCCGCCGCTACACCTCCGCCATCATCGAGACCCTGGGCCCCGACTCCGACGTGCCGGCGCCGGACGTGAACACCAACGAGCGCATGATGGCGTGGATCATGGACACCTACTCCATGCACAAGCGCCACACCGTCACCGCCGTGGTCACCGGCAAGCCGGTCGAGATGGGCGGCTCGCTCGGCCGGCGCGAGGCGACGGGACGGGGCTGCATGCTGGTCACCCGGGAGGCCCTCAAGCGCCTGGGCATGCCCGTCAAGGGCACCAGAGTGGCGGTGCAGGGATTCGGCAACGTCGGCTCCATCGCGGCGCAGCTGATGGAGGAGCTGGGCCTCACGGTGGTGGCGGTGAGCGACAAGTCGGGCGGGATCTACAATCCCAACGGGCTCCGCATCCGGGAGGTGCAGCAGCACGTCAAGCAGCATCGGTACCTGAGCGAGTACAAGGAGGCCGACCACATCGCCAACGATCAGGTGCTGACGCTCGACTGCGACGTGCTGGTGCCGGCCGCCCTCGAGAACGTGATCACCAGCAAGAACGCCCGTGAGGTGAAGGCCCGGATCATCTGCGAGGGCGCCAACGGCCCGACCACCGCGAACGCCGACCGCATCCTCGAGGAAAAGGGCGTGTTCATCATTCCCGACATCCTGGCCAACGCCGGGGGGGTGACGGTGAGCTACTTCGAGTGGGTGCAGGACCGCGGGGGCTACTTCTGGGACGAAGAGACCGTGAACCAGCGGCTCGAGCGCATCATGGTCCAGTCGTTCGACGAGGTCGTGGCGATGGCCGACAAGCACTCGGTCAACACCCGGGTCGGGGCGTACATGCAGGCCATCGAGCGGGTCGCGGCCGTCCACCGGCTGCGCGGGATGTACGCGTGAGAGCGCGGCCGGCCCGCCCGGGGGCTCGAGCCGGACGACCCGCCGTGCCGCCGACCCGGTGAGCGTCGCCGGTGGAGCTCGTCCTGCTGGCCGTCGGCAAGCTGCGTCCGAGCTATCGCGACGCCGGCGACGACTACCTGCGGCGGCTGCGCCGTTATGCCAAGACACGGGAAGTCGAGGTGCGCGAGGCCAGCCGCGCGCCCACGGTCGCCGCGCAGCGGGCCGAGGAGGGCGAGCGGCTCCTGGCGCGGCGGCCAACGGGCTCGCGGCTGATCGCGTTGGCGCGGCAGGGCACGCCGTGGAGCAGCGAAGAGCTGGCCCGGCAGGTGGCGCGCTGGCAGCAGGAGGCGCGCCCGATCACGCTCGTCATCGGCGGCTCCCATGGCCTATCCCCCGAGCTGCTGGCCTCGGCGGAACGATGGAGCTTGGGCCCGCTGACCTTGCCGCACGAGCTTGCCCGGGTCGTAGTGCTGGAGCAGCTCTACCGTGCGTTCACGATTCTCCGCGGCGAGCCCTATCACAAGGGCGCCGGTGACCGGGAATGACGGAATGGTTCGAGGAGTGGTTCGGTGAGGAATACCTCCAGCTCTACCCCCATCGCGATGCGGCCGAGGCCGAGCGGGCGGTCCGGCTCATCGCGAACAGGGTGGGCCTGGAGCCCGGCTGGCGCGTGCTCGACGTAGCCTGTGGGGCCGGGCGCCATGCCCACGCATTCGAGCAGATGCGCACCCGCTGCGTGGGCCTCGATCTCTCCGCCGCTCTGCTTCGCGTGGCCCGCACCGTGACGGCGACCCCGCTGGTCCGGGCCGACATGCGCGCGCTCCCGATTCGCCCGCGCTCGATGGATCTCACCGTGAACCTGTTCACCAGCTTCGGCTACTTCGAGCAGGACGCGGAGCATGCCGGCGCGCTGGGCGAGATGGTCTCCACCGTGCGGCGCGGCGGCTGGTTCGTGATCGACTTCCTCAACGCCCGCTCGGTCCGGGCCCGGCTGGTGCCGCACGAGGTGCAGCGCCTGAACGGCGTCGAGGCCCGGGTGGAGCGCTCGGTGTCGCCCGACGGGCGGTACGTCTGCAAGGAGATCCGCACCGCGGCCGGGCGGACCTTCACCGAGCGGGTGCGGCTGTTCGGGGCAGGCGAGATCGAGGCCATGCTGGCGACCGCGGGCGTCACCGTTCGCGAGCGCTACGGCGACTACGACGCCTCGCCGCTCCTGCCGCACTCGCCCCGCACGATTCTGTTGGGACAGGCCGGATGAGCCTCCGGTTCGTGGCCACGCCACTCGAGCACCAGCTCGAGGCCCCCGCGCCGCGTCCGGGCGCGATGGACCCGGGGCTCGCCGAGGCGTTTGTCCCGTCTTCCAGCCGCCAAGCGCAGCTCGACCGTCTTCGCCGGGCCGATGCGCTGGCGGTGACCACCGGCCAGCAGCCGGGCTTGTTCACCGGCCCCCTGTACACCATCCACAAGGCCCTGAGCGCGGCGGCGCTGGCGCGCTGGCTCGAGGCCCGCTGGGACCGGCCCGTCGTGCCGGTGTTCTGGCTGGCCGGCGACGATCACGACTTCGCAGAGGCCAGTACGGCCTCCTGGCTCGGCGCCGACGGCTCGCTGGTGTCGGCCTCCCTGCCACCCCGGCCGCCCGACGCGCCGCTCACCCCCATGTACCGGCTGCCGCTGGGCGAAGGGGTGCAGCCGGCGCTCGAGGCACTGGCCGGCGGACTGCCCACCTCGGAATTCCGCGACGCGACCCTGGACTGGCTCGGCCGACACTACCGGCCCGACGCCACCGTCGGCGGGAGCTACGCCGGCGCGATGGCCGAGCTGCTCGGGCCGCTCGGGATCCTCTGCT
>DASSMN010000290.1:0-3037 GCA_035688885.1 Gemmatimonadales bacterium | reverse complement strand
GAGGAAGGCGGTGAGCTTCTTGCGACTCGCGACGGCGGCTCGGCCACTCCAGGGCCACATGGAGAGAGCCCGCTACTTCTGCGCGCCGAGGCGCTTGTCCTCGACCAGGCGGACCGGCCGTGGGCCCGCGTGGGCGTCTTGCTCGCGGCTCTTGGCCACGGTGCCGTTGAAGAAGCCGCCCTGCGAGATCACGACCGAGTCGGTCTCGATGCTGCCGCTGACGCGGCCGGTGGCCGTGATCTCCACGTTGCCGGTTGCGACCATGTTGCCGTCGCATCGGCCCCTGATCGCCCCGTCCACGGTGTGCACGTCCGCGCTGACCACGCCCTGCTCGCCGATGACCAGCCGGCCCCCGACGGTGAGCTCGCCGCCGAACTCGCACTCGATCTCGATGGAGTCGGCGACCTCGAACTTGCCCTCGACCCGGGACTGCTGGCCGACGATCGCAAGCACCGTCGTGGGAGCGGCCGGGGTCTGCTCTTCGAGCCGGGTGGCGGCCTCGCTCCTGGACGGCCGGGCGGAGCGGCCCTTGGCGTTGCGTCCGAACATCCCGGCCTCCTGGCGACTGCTGGCGTTGTCGAAAGCGAACTACTGCCACGCAATCGCCCTGCCACCGGGGAGTGACAGTCAACTAGTTGAAACACTGTCCGTATTTGGCCAGACGCCCAAGACAAACGCCCGGAGCGGGCGTTTCGAGAACGGACGGACTGTCAGCCGGGAGACAGTGTGCTACTGCGGCAGGGGCTGGATCAGGGTGGGCATCTCGCCCGGCGGCTGGAGAATCCAGCCCTCGCCTTCCTTGTTCTTGATGAACAGAGTGGCCGGCGCGTCCGCCCGAAGAACATTCCACCCGGTGCCGTCCTTCCGTCGGGACACGAACGACGCCGATTCACCGGGGCGCTGGACCACGAACCCATCCTTCTTGTCCGAGATCAGGTAGATCGGAGCCTCACCGGGGGCGTAGATCACGTACCCCTCACCCCAGGCGGCGAAGTACACGTCGATCGGGAATCGCCCGGGCGCCGTCACCTTGAAGTGCTGGGCCGCCGCCGGGGGCTGCGGAGGAGGAAAGTCGGCGTCTGCCTGCGGGTCACCGCTCGCGCATCCGGCCAGGGCTGCCGCCGCGAAGCCGATCGCCACCACCGCTCGCCTCATCCGTATTCTCCTCATCTGGCCCCGCCGCGGCCGCCTCAGAGCCCGAAGCGGCGCGCCGTCTCGGCATGAGCCTTCCAGATCGCCGCCGGCATCCGCTCGCCAAACTGCTCGTAGAACTCGCGAAGCTCGTCGAGCGCCTGTCGCCACTCGTCCCGGTCGACCCGCAGTGCCGCGTCCAGCGCGCCGGGAGCCAGCGCCAGGCCGGTCTCGTCGAGGCTCCCCGGCGCCGGCACGTGGCCGATCGGCGTCTCGACCGCCTTGCCGCCGCCACGGATTCGCTCGACGATCCACTTGAGGATCCGAACGTTCTCGCCGTAGCCCGGCCACAGGAAGCGGCCGTCACCGTCGCGCCGGAACCAGTTCACCCGGAAGATCTTGGGCGGGTTCTTGAGCTTCGGGCCGAAGGACAACCAGTGCGCGAAGTAGTCGGCCATGTTGTAGCCGCAGAACGGGATCATGGCCATCGGATCGCGCCGCACCACCCCGACCTGGCCGGTGATCGCGGCGGTCGTCTCGGTGCCCATTGCCGATCCCAGGAACACGCCGTGCTCCCAGTCGAACGCCTCGAAGACCAGCGGCACCACCCGCGCCCGCCGCGATCCGAAGATGAAGCCGGAGAGCGGCACCCCCTCGGGGTCTTCCCAGTTGGGCGCAATCGAGGGGCACTGCTGCGCCGGCACCGTGAAACGCGAGTTGGGATGGGCGGCCGGGCCCGAGCCGGGCGTCCACGGCCTGCCCTGCCAGTCGAGCAGGCCGTCGGGCGGCTCCGGACCCATTCCCTCCCACCATGGCTCGTTGGACGGAGTCAGGGCCACGTTGGTGAAGATGGTATTCGAGCGCACCATGGCCGCGCCGTTCGGATTTGTCTTGGCACTCGTGTTCGGGGCGACCCCGAAGAACCCGCGCTCCGGATTGGTGGCCCGGAGCTGGCCGTTCTTGTCCACGTGGATCCACGCGATGTCGTCCCCGACGGTCCACACCCGATACCCCGGCAGGCTCGATACCACCATGGCCAGGTTGGTCTTGCCGGAGGCGCTCGGCATGGCCGCCGCGAGATAGGTGACGCGGCCCTCGGGGTCTTCGAGACCGAGGATCAGCATGTGCTCGGCCATCCAGCCCTCGGTGCGCGCCTGGTAGGAGGCGATGCGGAGCGCGTGGCACTTCTTTCCGAGCAGCGCGTTGCCGCCATATCCGGAGCCCACGCTCCAGATCAATCGCTCCTCGGGGAAGTGCATGATGAATCGGCGATCGGGCGAGAGGTCCCCGAGCGAGTGCAGGCCCCGAATGAAGTCGTCGCCGTCTCGCATGTGCTCGAGAGCGACCGCGCCGACACGGGTCATGATGTGCATGCTGGCCACCACGTACGCGCTGTCGGTGACCATGACTCCCACCCGGCTCATCGCCGAGCCCGCCGGCCCCATGAGGTACGGGATCACCCACATCGGGCGGGCGCGCATGCTTCCGCGGAACAGCCCCTCGAGCCGCTTCTTGCCCTCCGCGGGCGCCATCCAGTTGTTGGTGGGCCCCGCTTCCTCGCGGGTGCGCGTGCAGATGAAGGTGAGCTGCTCGGTCCGGGCCACGTCGGAGGGGTGGCTACGATGCAGATAACAGTTCGGATACGTGCGGGAGTTCAGGGGCAGCAGCGTCCCGTCGCGCAGCATGTCGTCGACGAGGCGGTCGTACTCCGCCTTCGACCCGTCGGCCCACGCGATCTTCGCCGGCCCGGTCAGCGCGGCGACCTCATCCACCCACTTCTCGACTTGACTCGTGAGGCTCATGGGCGACGTCCTCCCGGTGAGAGACACCACGTTCGGATCCCGGCGGGCCCGCGTCCCGACTCAGGCGCGTACCGGGAAATTCTCACCGCACCGCGTGCTCCTGT
>DASSMN010000479.1:0-16590 GCA_035688885.1 Gemmatimonadales bacterium | reverse complement strand
CCCTCTCTGCCGGCGAGCTCCAGGGGCGCCCACGGCGGCGAACCCGGAGAACCTGGAAGGCCACTGGGGCCGGCACTACGACCTGCACCACCTCGGCCTCCAGCTCCGGTCGCAGCTCGCCCCCAACCAGCGCCTGGAGATCAGCCCATACGCGCAATACCGCACGATCGATCACCCCATCTTCCAGGTGATCAACCAGGAGAGCCGCGACTGGGGGGCGGAGGTTCGCTACGAGAACTCATCCGCGCTGCTGGGTCGAGCCAATCGGCTGACCCTGGGCCTGCAGCCCGCCTGGCTCGAGATGGACAATCGCCAGTTCGAGAACCTGGCGGGCACGCACGGCGAGCTTCGAAAGCGGCAAACGGACCGGGCCGTCGGCCTGGCGGCGTACGGCGAAAATGCGCTCACGCTCACGCCGCGGCTGACTGTCGTGGTGGGGCTGCGGGTGGACCACGCCATCCGGAAGAGCCATGATGCCTATCTCGCGGACGGCGACCAGAGCGGCCATCGCGTCTTCGACGCGGTGCTGCCCAAGCTGGGCATGCTGTACGCGGTGCCCGCTCTCGACGGGCAGGTGTACGCCAATGTGAGCCGCTCGTCCGAGCCGCCGCTCCTGCTCGAGCTCAACAGCCTCACGGTGCCTGGGTTCATCGACCTGGACGCGCAATCCGCCTGGCAGACGGAGCTCAGCATGCGCGGCGCCGCGCGCGGACTGCGATGGGATCTGGCCGCGTACCACGTGGAGCTGCGTGACGAAATCCTCAACCTGAACGTCCCACCGTTTCCGGAGGCGCCCTTCACGGTCCCGACCTATCGCAACGTGCCGCGCAGCCGTCATTACGGTCTCGAGGTCGGTGCGGAGGCAAGGCTGCCGGTCGGGGTCGCGCGGGTGGCCTACACGTTTGCGCGCTACCGCTTCGTGAGCGATTCGCTGTACCGCGGCAACGAGCTGCCCGGGGCGCCGCGACATCACTTGCAGGCGCAGCTCCGCCTGCAGCATCGGTCGGGCCTCTCCCTCACGCCATCGGTCGAGTGGGTGCCCTCGGCCTACTTCGTAGACAGCGGGAACACCGAGACCAACGCGGGGTGGGCGACGCTCGGACTCCGCGCCGAGTATACCGTCCCGCGCATCGGCCTCACGGCGTTTGCCGCGGGTCAGAACCTGACCGACACCCGCTATGCGGCTTCGGTACAGGTGGACAACGGGGCCGGCCGATCGTTCGAGCCGGCCGATGGACGTTCGTTCTATGCGGGGTTCCAGTGGGCCCGCTGAGACCGGCGATCTGTGCGGCCCTTGCGCTGGCGTGCGGCGGCCGCGAGCGGCCGGCCGTTCGGCCGCTCGCCGGCTCCCCCACGCGGGCGATGCTCGCTTCCGCCGATCCTTCGATCGCCCGCGACCCCGCCAGCGGCGACCTGCTGCTCACCTGGGTGGGAGACGACGGCACCGGCTGGCGGCTCTACTTCGCGCGCTCGGCCGACCAGGGCGAGCACTGGTCGGAGCCGGTCCGCGTGACTGCCGACACGGGTGAGGTGAGGCCACACGGCGAAGCTTCGCCTCGGCTGGTCGCGGGGCCGGCCGAAAAGCTGGCCGTCATATGGCCGCGCGAGCTGACGGTGCCGGGCCGGCAGTGGCCGGCCAGCGCCATACGGGTAGCCCACTCGGTGGACGGAGGCCGCCGCTGGCTGGGCCCGCGCACGATCAACGACGACACGCTCGCCGCGTCGGTGGGACACAACTTCCAGGGCGCGGCGTGGTCCGGCGATTCCGGCCTCGTGGCCGCGTGGCTCGACGAACGGAACGGAGAGCTCACCGCGCATCATCACGACCGGCTGGCGACCGCCGGCGATTCCACGTCGGAGCCGGATGCCACCGTGTATCTGGCGAGATCGCCCGACTTCGGCCGCACCTGGGAGCGCAATGAGCCGGTGTGGGGCGGGGCCTGTCCCTGCTGCCGGATCACGCTGGCCCGCGACGAAGACGGGCGCGTCACGGCCGCGTGGCGACAGCATTTCCCCGGCAACGTGCGCGACGTGGTCATCGGCAGCGTGGCGCCGGCCACCGAAGCGCCGGTGCGGGTGAGCCAGGATGGCTGGGTCTATCCCGGGTGTCCGCACAACGGACCGGGCATCGCGATCGGGGCCGACCGGCGCCGCCATGTGGTGTGGTATACGGGCGCCGCGGGCAGGCCCGGGCTCTACTATGCCGCCCTCGCAAACGACGGACGGCGCCTGGGGACGCCACTGGCGCTGGTAGCGGGAAGCAGGCTGCCGGCGGTCCATGGTTCGATCGTGGCCCTGGCCGGCGGCGGAGCGCTGGCCGCCTTCGATGCCGCCCCCGATGGCCGCCGCGCCATCGGTGTCGCCGAGCTCGCAGTCGATGGGCGGGTGTCCGGGCACTCGATGCTGCGGGACAGCGACGGCGGCGTGTATCCGCAGCTGGCAACGGTCTCCGCGCGGGCCGTCGTGGTGGCCTACACGGCACCGGTGGGCGAGCGACGGGAGGTGCGTCTCGCGCGAGTTGCGTTGCCGGAGGCCGACCACTAGCTTCCCGCCCCGATGCCCGCCCGGACTCCCCTTCTCGACGACCGCGCGCTCGGCCGGACCCTTGTCCGCATGGCCACCGAAATCGTCGAGCGAGCCGGCGGCACCGACGCGCTGGTGCTGGTGGGTATCCAGCGGCGCGGGGTCGAGCTGGCCGACCGGCTCAAGCGCCTGATCGACCAGGCCGAGGGCGCCACCGTGCCGCGCGGCAAGCTCGACATCACGCTGTACCGCGACGACCTGCAGACCGTGGGCGCCCGCCCCGTGGTGGGCGAGACCAGCCTTCCCAACCTCGACGGCCGCACGGTCGTCATCGTGGACGACGTCCTCTACACCGGCCGGACCGTGCGCGCGGCGCTCGACGAATGCGCCGACTTCGGACGGCCGCGCCGTATCCTGCTCTGCGTCCTCATCGACCGCGGCGGCCGCGAGCTGCCGATCCAGGCCGACATCGTCGGGACCACCGTGAGCACCGGCCCCGGTGATCGGGTCGACGTGCTGGTGTCCGAGCTCGACGGCCGCGACGCGGTCGAGCTGGTGCGAGGCTGACGTGAGCGGCCTGGTGCTGGGCAAGGACCTGGTCGGCCTCGAGCCGCTCACCGCGGATCAGATCCGCCTGATCCTCGACACGGCCGAGCCGTTCAAGGAGGTGAGCGAGCGGCCCATCAAGAAGGTGCCGGCGCTCCGCGGCAAGACCATCGTCAACCTGTTCTTCGAGGCCTCGACCCGGACCCGGATCTCGTTCGAGTTCGCCGAAAAGCGGCTCAGCGCCGATACGGTGAACGTAGCGACGGCCGGGTCGTCGGTGTCCAAGGGCGAGACCCTGGTGGACACCGCGCGCAACCTCGAGGCCATGCGGATCGACATGGTCGTGATCCGGCACGGCGCCTCGGGCGCGGCCCAGTTCCTCGGCCAGCGCATCCGCAGCAACGTCATCAACGCGGGCGACGGCAAGCACGAGCATCCCACCCAGGGTCTGCTCGATATCCTCACCCTGCGCGACCGGTTCAAGCGAATCGAGGGGCTCAAGATCGCGATCTGCGGCGACATTCTCCACAGCCGGGTGGCCCGGAGCAACATCTGGGGCCTCACCAAGCTGGGCGCCGAAGTCGGGGTATGCGGGCCGGCGACGCTGCTGCCCCGCAACGTGCATGAGCTGGGCGTCACCATCCTGCCGCGGATCGAAGATGCGATTCAGTGGGCCGACGCGCTCAACGTGCTCCGGCTGCAGCTCGAGCGCATGCAGGCCGGCTTTCTTCCGTCGCTCCGCGAGTACAATCGCGTCTTCGGCGTCACGACCGAGCGGCTGGCCAAGGCGCCGAAGGACCTGCTGATCCTGCACCCGGGGCCGATGAACCGCGGCGTCGAGATCGACAGCGACGTGGCCGACGGCCCCCATAGCGTGATCCTGCCGCAGGTGACCAATGGGGTCGCGGTTCGGATGGCCGTGCTTTACCTGCTCGCCGGCGGGTCGCCCGACTGGGCGCACCAGCCCGGAGACTGACGATGCGCCCGATCCTCATTCGCGGCGGTCGGGTGATCGACCCCTCGCGCGGCACCGACCAGACCCTGGACCTGCTGCTGCAGGACGGCAAGGTCGAGGCGGTGGCGCAGAACCTCGGACGGCCCGACGGCGCGGAGGTGCTGGACGCCGCCGGCCGGATCGTGGCGCCGGGGCTCATCGATCTGCACGTGCACCTGCGGGAGCCGGGCCAGGAAGATCTGGAGACCGTCGCGACGGGCGCCATGGCGGCCGCAGCCGGCGGCTTTTCGGCCGTGTGCGCCATGCCGAACACCGATCCCGTCACCGACAACCAGGCCGCGGTCGGCTTCATCGTGAGCCAGGCGCAGCGGGCGGGTAAGGCCCGGGTCTATCCCATCGGGGCCATCTCGCTCGGGCAGAAGGGCCAGCAGCTCGCGGAGTTCGGGGAGCTGGTGGGGGCGGGGGCGGTGGCGGTGAGCGACGACGGCAAACCGGTCGTGTCCAGCCATCTCATGCGCACCGCGCTCGAGTACGCCCGGACCTTCGGCATTCCGGTGGCCGACCACTGCGAAGACCCGACGCTCGCCGCGGGCGGCGCGATGCACGAAGGTCTGGTGTCCACCCGGCTGGGCCTCAAGGGCGTGCCGGCGGCGGCGGAAGAGATCATGGTCGCGCGCGACATCCTGCTGGCCGAGCTCACCGGAGGGCACGTGCACCTGTGTCACATGTCCACCCGCGGATCCGTCGAGCTCATCCGCCGCGCGAAGGACCGAGGCCTCAGGGTGACCGCCGAGGCCTGTCCCCATCACTTCACGCTCACCCACGAAGCGTGCGAGGGGTACAACACCAACGCGAAGATGAATCCACCGCTGCGCGAGCCCGAGGACCGCGAGGCGATCCGGCAAGCGCTCAAGGACGGCACCATCGACGTGATCTGCACCGACCACGCGCCGCACCACTACGATGCGAAGGAACGAGAGTTCGACGACGCCCCCAATGGCATCATCGGTCTGGAGACCGCGCTCGGCCTCGCGATCACCGAGCTCGTCGGCGGTGGCCTGCTCGACCTCGCGTCGCTGGTGCTGCGCATGAGCACGCAGCCGGCGCGGATCTTCGGGCTCCCCGGGGGGACGCTGGCCAAGGGCGCCGCGGCCGACGTGGTGCTCATCGATCCCGACGCCGAGTGGACGGTGGACCCCGACCGGTTCTTCTCGAAGAGCCGCAACACGCCGTTCGGCGGCCGCCGCCTCCGCGGCCGCGCCGACCTCACGATCGTGCGCGGACAGGTGGTCTTCCGGCGAGGCGGGTGACGCCACCTCCCGTCAATCGCTCCCAGGCCGCCCGCGACATCGTCCTGTGTTGCCGGCGCCTCTGGCAGGCGGGGCTGCTCGCCGGCCAGGACGGCAACATCACGGTTCGCTTCCAGGCCGACCGACTGCTGGTGACCCCGCGTGGGCTGCTCAAGGCCGATCTGGCTCCCGAGGACCTGGTCGAGGTGGACCTCGAGGGCCGGCACCTGGCAGGCTCCCGGAAGGCCTCCACCGAATTAGATTTACATCTCCGGATTTATCGGGCACGCGAGGAGTGCGGCGCAGTGGTGCATGCGCACCCACCAACGGCGACGGCGTTCTCCGTGGCTGGTGAAGGCATTCCGGCGGACGTGCTGCCGGAGATCGCGGTGCTGATGGGCGAGGTGCCCGTGGTGCCATACGCCACCACCGGGACGCCCGCGCTGGGCGAGGGCCTCGAGCCCTTCCTCGCCGCCCACGACACGGTCCTCCTGGCCAACCACGGCGCCGTCGCGTGGGGCGACACCCTCGCCTCGGCCCGAATCCGCATGGAAAGCCTGGAACACGCAGCGCGAATTCTCCTGGCCGCCCGCAGTCTCGGCCGGGTCATTCGCCTGACCCCCGATCAAATGCACGACCTCGAGCGGCTGAGAGGAAAGCTCCGTCATGGCCAAAGCGACCTCGGAATCTGATTCGACGATCGAAGGCCTGCTCCAGCAGCGCGCCCAGTACGAGCAGTGGCTGGCCCGGCTCGATGCCGCGGGCGACAAGGCGCCGCCCTCAGTCCGTGAGCGCGTGCGAAGCGACTACGAGGCACGGCTCAGAGGGGTGATCGAACAGCTCCGAGGCCACTCGGCCACCATCAGCGAGGAGCTCGACCGGCATCGGAGAACCCAATCGGGTCTCGATCAGGAGAAGCGCACCGTCGAGGAGGAGCTGGCGGAAGCCGAGGTGCGCCACGCGGTCGGGGAGTACAGCGAAGACGAGTGGAACCGGCTGGCGCACGAGAGCAACGATCGGCTCTCGCGCTTGCGCGGCGAGCTGAGCGGGGTGGGGCACGAGATCGCGCGACTGGCCGAGGTGCAGGGCCTCATCAGCGGCACCCCGAAGCGGCCCGAGCCCGCACCAGCCGTGCCGTCATCGCCGCCGCCGGCCGCCGTGGCTCCCCCGCGGGAGCCCGAACCCGAGCCCGAGCCGGTTCACCTGGCCGAGCCGACCCCGCCGCCCGCCGCCCGGCAAGCACCCCGCGCCCCGGCGCGGGAGCCCGAGATCATCCACGGGACGCCGCCGGCCGATGAGCTGGCCTTTCTCAAGTCCGTCGCGCCGGAGGACAAGAAGCCGGCGCCCCCGCCCGCGCCGGCCCCCGCCTCGCGCCGGAGCAATCCGGGCGCCTCATCGCCCGCGCGCGCCACGGAGACCGCCACCACCCAGGCCCCAACCGGCAAATCCGGACCAGCGGGGGTGGCCAAGACGCTCAAGTGCGGCGAGTGCGGAACGCTCAACCGACCCACTGAGTGGTATTGCGAACGGTGTGGGGCCGAGTTGGCAGGCATCTAATATCTGCGTCACCGCCTTTATTGGCAACCAGTTACAGCACGCGTGTAAACCAGTTTGTCAGATCAGGGCCAACGAAAAGGGCCTCGCATTGCGAGGCCCCTTCAACTATCCCGCTTTCGAACTACTTCTTGGCAGCGCCGACCAGCTTGGCCAGGCGGCTCTTGCTTCTCGCCGCGGCGTTGGGATGAATCAGGCGCTTACGGCCGGCCCGGTCGAGCAGCTGCACCGCCTCGTCGTACGCGGCCTTGGCCTGGGCCCCGGTGGCGCTCCGCACCTTCTTGATGGCCGTGCGCAGCTGGCTGCGCTGGGTGCGGTTCAGCGTCGTGTGAGCTTTGGCCTGACGCATACGCTTCTTGGCGGACTTGATTCGCGGCACGACGACCTCGCGTTGAGTGCGACAGCGGCGCGGGGCGTGACCCCGGGCGTTGGAGGGCGGAAACATAGAGAGCGAGTACTGCAAGGTCAAGCGGGAGCGCGCTTTGACTTGGCTCGGGTGGCTGCTTAACCTTCCGCCGACCCCACCCACAGGATTGACCACTGGAAGCCCAGCTCAGCGACTTCATCCTCACCCTTCCGATGCTGGTCTTCGCGATGGTGGCGCACGAATACGCCCACGCGGTCACGGCGCTGCAACAAGGTGATGACACCGCGTATTCACTCGGGCGAATCACGCTGAATCCGCTGCCGCACATCGATCCCTGGATGAGCCTGCTGCTGCCCGCGCTACTCTATTTCGGCACCCACGGGCAATACACCTTCGGCGGCGCCAAGCCGGTCCCGGTCAATTCTCGAAAGTTTCGGCATTATCGCCGGGGTGACATCATCGTGTCGGCCGCGGGCGTCACGACCAACCTGATCCTGGCCATCCTGTGCGCCGGCATCTTCGTGCTCCTCGGTCTGGGCGCCAGCGCGGTGCCGAGCACGGTTCCCGTCGTTGACACCGCGCAGCGAATGATGATGTTCGGGATCAAGTGGAATCTCGTGCTCTGCTTCTTCAACCTGATTCCCATCCCGCCGCTCGACGGGTCGCACCTGCTGTATCACGCGCTGCCCCCGCGTGCGGGCGCCTGGTACCGCGGCCTGGGACGGTTTGGTTACCTTCCTCTCTTCGCGTTGATCTTTCTGTTCCAGCCCATTCTCGGATTCTTCCTGGCCCCGGTCAACATCGGACTGGGCGTCCTGGTGCCGCTGATTCTCCCGTATCGAGTGGGGGACGGATGGAACATCTTCTCGTGATGGCACCGGAGGCGCCCGAGGCCTCCCCTGAGCCCGACGCGCCCGACGCCCCCACCACGGCGCTCGGCGCGGGCCCGGGGTTCGTGGTTCAGCTCGACGCCTTCAACGGACCGCTGGATCTGCTGCTGCATCTGCTGCGGGAAGAGCAGATCGGGATCGCCGACATTCCCATCGCGCGCATCGCCGATCAGTTTCTCCAGGCCATTCATCAGCTGGGACTGAATCAGGCCGCCGACTATCTCGACATGGCGAGCCGGTTGGTGCGGCTGAAGGCCCAGATGCTGCTGCCCCGCCACTCGGAGGACGATGAGTGGGAGGACCCGCGGGCCGAGCTGGTGCGACGCCTGCTCGAGTACCAGCAGATCCGGGAGATCGCCGTGTGGATGGGGCGCGCGGCCGAGCGGCGGGCCACCCAGTATGCGCGCGGCTACCTGCCACCGCCGCCCGAGCTCCCGCCGCCGCCACTCGCGCTGGACCTGGTGGAGCTGCTGCAGGCGGTCGAGCGCGTGATCGCGGGCATTCCATCGCCCGTGCTGCACCGGGTGGTGGCCCGTCCGCTCGACGTCGAGTCGGCCACCCGCCGCATCGAGCAGCTGCTGGACGAGCGCGAGCAGATCTCCTGGCTCGACGCCCTGGGTCCGCGCCCTACGATCGTCGACGTGCTCTCCACGCTCCTGGCGCTGCTCGAGCTGGCCAAGCGAGGCCTGCTCCGCATCGCGCAACCGGCCGCCTTTGCCCCCATGGTGATCGCCCGTGACCCCGCTCGCCCAGCTGCTTGAAGCGGCGCTGTTCAGCGCCGCCCGCCCGCTCACGGTCGAGGAGCTCGGCACCCTCGACCCCGACGCGACCCTCGCCGACGTGCGGGTGGCCCTCGAGCAGATTCGCGAGCACTTCGACTTCGAGCAGCACGGGGTGGAGCTGCTCGAGATCGCGGGCGGCTACCAGATCCTCACCCGGCCGATCCACGCCGCGGCGATCGAGCGGGCCCAGTTCTCGGTGCGCACGCCCAAGCTCACGGCGGCGGCCCTCGAGACGCTCGCGGTTATCTCCTACCGGCAACCGGTGGGTCGAGCCGAGATCGAGGAGATCCGGGGAGTCTCGGCCGGTGGCGTGCTGCGGTCGCTGCAGGAGCGCGGCCTGATCGAGGTCGTGGGCCGGAGCGAGGCCTTGGGCCGGCCGCTCCTCTACGGCACCGCGCCGATGTTCCTCGAGCTGCTGGGCCTCCGCGACCTGGCCGATCTGCCCCGCGCGGAGGAGCTGACCATCGCGCTCCGGCCCCATCGGCCCGAGCCCGAAGGGGGGGAGGACGCGGCCGCCTACGTCGAGGCCGAGTCGTGACCGAAATGCGGCTCCAGCGGGCGCTCGCCCGCGCCGGGGTCGCGTCGCGCCGGGCCGCCGAAGAGCTGATCCGGGCAGGGAAGGTGCGGGTGGACGGCGCGGTGGCGACGCTCGGATCCAAGGTCGATCCCGAGCGGCACCGCATCACCGTCGCGGGTCGGCCGATCAAGCTCCAGGCCCGTCGTTGGCTGGCCTTCCACAAGCCGCTCGGCGTGGTGACCACGGCGAGCGACGAGGAAGGCCGCCGCACCGTGCTCGACTACATCCCCGATCCGGCGGGCCTCACCTACGTGGGGCGGCTGGACGTGATGACCACCGGACTGCTGCTGCTCACCACCGACGGTGAAGCGGTCCACCGGCTCACCCACCCGCGTTACCACATTCCTCGCCGCTACACCGCGCTGGTGCACGGCCGTCCCGCCGGCGAGATCGCCGAGGCGGTCAAGCACAAAACCCTGATCGACGGACGGCCCGTGGTCCCGAGCGAGGTGCGGGTGCGGCCGGGCACCGAGGGCCGCAGCATCCTGGACGTGACCCTGTCGGAAGGGCGCAACCGGATCGTGCGGCGGTGGGCCGAGGCGATGGGTCTCAAGGTGGACCGGCTGGCCCGCCTGTCGTACGGCCCCGTGCGCCTGGGCGACCTGCCGGCCGGACGCTACCGTCCGCTCACGCCGAAGGAGGAAGCGGCGCTGTACAAGGCCGTGCGCATGCCGGTCGAGTCGGAGTGAAACCGGGGCTCGGCCACCACCGTCGAGTGCCTGGGTCCGGCGACCCTGAGCACGCCGGCGACGAGGGAGCCCGAGCCTAGGACAGCGTGGCCCGGCTTCGAGTCAGGATCGAGCGGCATCTTGCAAGGCCGCCACGAGCCTGCGTGGAGCCGGTTGGCGGGTTCGCTCGCGATGAGCTACCTCCGTGAGATCGACCGGTTTCGGCCTGTCATTTGCAGCGCCGGAGGACCGCGAGGGACCGGCCGTTCCGCGGTGTCGTTTCGGGCCCATCGCGCATCCACCAGCCATCTGGCCCCGACTATCTTTCCCAGCATCCAGACCAGGAGCCAGCGAGCGTGAGCGCGCCGAAGCTGACCGCCAAGCCGGCCGAGACGCTGCCCGTGCAGCGCATCCTCCAGGAAGTCTCCCGCCGGATCGTCGGGCAGGACGCGATGATCGAGCGGCTGCTCGTGGGCATGCTCACCGGCGGCCACATCCTGCTCGAGGGCGTGCCGGGCCTGGCCAAGACGCTCGCCGTCCGCACCCTGGCCGAAATCATCCACGCCTCGTTCTCGCGCATTCAGTTCACGCCCGACCTGCTCCCCGCCGACGTCATCGGCACCATGGTGTTCGATCAGAAGTCGCAGGACTTCTACGTCAAGAAGGGGCCGCTGTTCGCGCAGATCATTCTGGCCGACGAGATCAATCGCGCCCCCGCCAAGGTCCAGGCCGCCCTGCTGGAGGCGATGCAGGAGCACCAGGTCACCATCGGCGGAACGACCTACCCCCTGGACGAGCCGTTCCTGGTGCTGGCGACCCAGAACCCGATCGAGAACGAGGGGACCTATCCGCTGCCCGAGGCGCAGCTCGATCGGTTCATGCTCAAGGTGCGGGTGGGGTATCCGTCGCGGGACGAGGAAAAGGAAGTGCTGCTTCGCATGAGCAGCGGCCACGAGATCGCGATCGAGCGGCTGCTCGAGCCGGGAGCCATACTCGCGGCCCGCGCCAGCATCGCGGATCTCTACATGGACCAGAAGGTGGTGGACTACATCGTCGACCTGGTCCGCGCCACGCGCGACCCCAGCAGCGTGGGGCTAGCGGAGCTCAAGCCGCTGATCGCCTTCGGCGGCTCGCCGCGGGCGTCGATCGCGCTGGCGCAGGCGGCGCGCGCCCACGCCTATCTCCGCGGCCGCGCGTACGTCGTGCCCGAGGACGTGCGCGCGCTGGCCCCCGACGTGCTGCGCCACCGCATCGTGCTCACGTTCGAGGCCGAGGCCGAAGACGTGGACAGCGACACGGTGGTCAGCAAGGTGCTCGGCGCGCTCCGGGTGCCCTGACCACGGTCAGCGGCGAGCGGTCTCCGACCGCTCGCCATCACCGCCTATGGCGATCTCCCCCGATATTCTCAAGCAGGTCAAGGGCATCGAGCTCCGCACCCGCGGGCTGGTCGGCTCCTTGTTCGCCGGCGAGTACCGCTCGGTGTTCCGGGGACAGGGGATGGAGTTCGCCGAAGTCCGCGCGTATGAGCCGGGAGACGACTTCCGGTCGATCGACTGGAACGTGTCGGCGCGGCTGGCGAGCCCGTACGTCAAGACCTTCACGGAAGAGCGCGAGCTCACCCTGATGCTGGTGGTGGACCAGTCGGGATCCACCCGGTTCGGCGAGCCGCTCACCAAAGGGGCGCTCGCCGTCGAGGTGGCCGCGGTGCTGGCCCTGGCGGCCGCGCGGCAGAACGACCGGGTGGGCGCCTTGCTCTTCGCCGACGACGTCGAGCGGGTCATCCCGCCGCGCAAAGGCCGGCGTCACGCGCTCCGCGTCATCCGCGATCTGGTCGCGTTCGAGCCGGCTGGACGCCGCACCAACCTGGCGGCCAGCCTGTCGTACGCCAGCCGGCTGCTCCGCCACCGGAGCATCGTGGTGGTGTTGTCCGACTTCATCGCCGAGGGGTGGGAGCGGCCGCTTCGCCGCCTGGCGGCGCGGCATGACGTCGTCGCGATCACCGTGGATGATCCGCGCGAGCACGCGCTGCCGGAGTCGGGCTGGATCGAGATGCAGGACGCCGAAACGGGGCGACGGGTGCTGGTGGACACCGGCAGCCGCGACGTGCGTACCCGGGTGAGCGTGCTCACCAAGGCGCGCCGCGAGGAGCGGAGCCGCACGCTGGCCGCCGCGGGCGCCGACCAGGTGCACCTCGAGACCGGCGTAGCCTATGCGCTGCCGCTGCGCCGCGCTTTCGCGCAGCGCGCTCGCCGAATCCGGCGCGCATGACGGCGGCACTGCAAGGGCAGGGGCCGGCGCCGGCGGCCTCCGGCCCGACCGTCGGCGACACGATCTGGGTGGCGCGCACCGTCGCGGTCCCGCCGGGCACCACGCTCCGCCCCGCCGACTGGGACCCGCCGGACCCCATCCAGCGGCTCGGTCCTCCGCGCCTCACCCCGCACGGAGACTCGACCGACGTGGCGTACCCCATCGTCGTCTGGCGCGCCGGGCCCGTCACCGTGGACGTGCCGGGCCCGCTACTGCTCAGTCCGGGCGGCCACATCGACTCGGTGCCGCCCCGCCCGCAGGAGCTCCGGATCGCCAGCGTGCTGCCCACCACGGCGCCGCCCGAGTCGCTCGCGCCGCAACCGCGCGCCGACTTCGTGCCTCGCACCAGCGTGAGCGTTGTGCCCGTCCTGCTCCTCCTGCTCGTCGCGGTGCTCCTGCTCGCGCCGCTCCACTGGTGGTGGCGCCGCCGCGGCAGGCCGACGCCGCGCCCCGCGCTGACCCTGCTTCGCGAGACCACGCCGCCGCTCGACCGGTGGTCCGATGCCGGTGAGTCGCGCGCGGTCGCGGCGATCGCGGCCCGCCGGCTCCGCTCCGTCATCGCGGCCCGCATGCCGGCCGCCCACACGGGGCTCGACACCGAGGACCTGTTGCGGGTCACCGCTCGTCGCAGCGACTGGCCCCTTCGCGAGCTCGGAGAGCTGCTGCGCGCGCTGGACGCGGCGCGCTTCGCGCACGTGGCGGTCGCCGACGCGGTCGCGCTCGCCCGTCGGGCGGACGAGCTGGCGCCGCGGCTCGCGCCGGAGGCGGCGTGACCTTCGCGCGTCCCTGGCTGCTGCTGCTGCTCCTGGGCCTCCTGATCTGGCGGTGGCGCCGACGGCGGAGCGAGGTGCCGGCCGCGGCGTACAGCGACGTCTCCATTCCCGCCGCCGTGAGCGCCCGCCGCTGGTGGGTGGCGGTGCCGCCGGTGCTCCGCGCAATCGCCATCGCGGCGCTGATCGTGGCCGCCGCGGGGCCGCAGATCGGGGGCGATACGGTGGAGGTCAAGCAGGAAGGGATCGCGATCGTGATCGCCATCGACATCTCGAGCAGCATGCTCGCCGAGGACTTCGCGCCCTCCAATCGGCTCGCGGTGGCGCAGCACCAGGCGGTGGCGTTCATCCGGGGCCGCTCGGCCGACCGGATCGGTCTGGTCGCGTTCGCGGGCGAGGCGCTGACCCAGGTGCCGGTGACCCTCGACTATCCGGTGGTGGAGCAGGCCGTGATGGATCTCAAGATCGGGAGCCTGGAAGACGGCACCGCCATCGGGAGCGGCCTCGCCACGGCGGTCAACCGTCTCCGCCGCGCGCCCGACAAGTCGAAGGTGGTGCTGCTGCTCACGGACGGCGAGAACAACAAGGGCCTCATCGATCCCCGCACGGCGGCCGCGACGGCGGCCGCGTACGGGATTCGGGTCTACACGATCGGGGTCGGCACCATCGGCGAGGCGCCGATCCCCACCGGCCGCGGTCTGGGCGGGTTCCGCTACGAGCTGCTGCCGGTCCGGATCGACGAGCCGCTGCTGCGGGAGATCGCCGACAAGACCGGCGGCCGCTATTTCCGCGCCCGCGACAGCGAGGCGCTGAGCCGCATCTTCCGCCAGATCGATCAGCTCGAGAAGACGCCGATTCAGGTGACCCGCTATACCAAGTATGAGGAGGCGACCCGCCCGCTGCTGCTGCTGGGGCTCGCCGCGCTCGCGTTCGAGCTGCTGCTCGGCAGCACGCTGGTGGTCCGCGTGCCATGACCTTCGACGCGCCGCTGCTCCTGTTCCTGGCCCCCGGGCTGGGCGCCGCGCTCGGCTTCGCCGCGTGGCTGGGCCGGCGGCGCCGGATCCGGCTGGCGCGGCGGTGGTCGCCCGCGCTGGGCCGGCTGGCGCGCTCGCGGGGCGCGTGGGCGCCGCTGGTCCTCGCGCTGGTGGGGCTCGCGGCCGTGGTCGCGCTGTCCGGGCCGCGCTGGGGGCGGAGGGAGATCCGGACCGAGTCGCGGGCGCTGAGCCTGGTGTTCGCCATCGACATCAGCCGCTCGATGCTGGCGGAAGACGCGCAGCCCAACCGGCTGCAGCGGGCCATCCGCGAGTCGCGACGGCTGATCCAGGACCTCGAAGGCGACAGGCTCGGTCTGATCGCCTTTGCCGGGCGGAGCTACATCCTGGCCCCGCTCACGGTCGACGGCGGGGCTATCCGCATGTACCTCGACGCCCTGGATCCGGACCTCGCCAGCGAGGGCGGCACCACCCTCTCCAGCGTCCTGGCGCAGGGAACCCAGCTGCTCGGCGCCACCTCGGATGCGGCCGACCGGGTCCTGGTGCTGTTTACCGACGGCGAGGCGCACGACACGCTGCCCGACATCGTGCGGCAGGCCGAAGCGCTCAAGGAGGCCGGCGTCCGCCTGATCGTGGTGGGCGAAGGCGGCGCGGGCCCGACCCGGATCCCGATTCGCGACTCGACCGGCGCGCTGGTGGAGTACAAGCGGGACGAGGACGGCACGGTGATCCAGACCCAGCGGCGCGACGACATCCTCCGGGCCATGGCCGATGCCGCCGAAGGGACCCTCATTCCCAGCGAGGCGCGCGATCAGGCCGGCGCGGTGCGCGACCTGGTGGCCGCGTTCAAGCGGAGCCCGACCTCCGGGACGCGGACGGCCGATCTGGTGCCCCGCGCATGGATCCCCGGACTGATCGCGGCCCTGCTGCTGCTGGGCTACACGATCGCTCGGCCGGGGCCGGCGCTGGTCGGGCTCGCGGGCGTGCTGCTGCTGGTTCGCGCCGCCGATGCCCAGCGGCCCACGGCGGGCGCGCGGGCGCTGGCGGCGGGAGATCCCACCCGCGCGGCATCGGAGTTCCTCAAGGAAGCCGGCGCCGGCCAGGCCAAGGACACGGCCTTCTACAACGCCGGCACCGCGGCCCTCGCAGCTGGCCGGCTCGACGTGGCGCGCGGCGCCCTCAACGAGGCCGCCAAGTCGCTCGATCCGGGGCTGCGCTATCGCGCGCTCTACAACCTCGGACTGGCCTCGCTGCTCGCGGCCAAGGCGGATACCACCCGCCGGGACGAGATGCTGGACGATGCGACCGAGCGGCTGCGCCAGGCGCTGCTCCTGCAGCCGGCGTCGGCCCGGGCCAAGTGGAACCTCGAGCTGGCCGAGCGGCGCCGCCCACCTCCGCCGCCGCAGAGCGGTGGGGGCGGAGGCGGCACACCGCCCCCCACGGGGAGCCCGTCGGCGCCGCAGCAGAAGCCGCCCGAGCCGCAGTCCAGGGACCTGAGCCAGAGCCAGGCCGAGCAGATCCTTAACTCCATGGAACGCCGGGAGCGTGAGACCCGCGAGGAGCAGCAGCGCCGGATGCAGAGCAACTCCGGCGGAGTGAAGGACTGGTGAGACCGCTCCTCTACCTGCTCGCGCTCGCCGCCCTGCAGGACGAGCGCCCGCAGCTCGACGCCTCGGTGGACGAGGACCGGATCTCGGTCGGCGAGGAGGTCACCTACACGCTGCGGGCAGTGAGCCACTCGCCGGTGCCGATGCAGGTGAGCCTGGCCCCGCCCAACGGGCTCGAGGTGGTGGCGCGGAGCGAGCGCACCGAAGTCGGCTTCGGTGCCGGTCCTGTCCGCACCACGGTGCTCGAGATCCGGCTCCGCGCGGTGCGCCCCGGGCACTGGCAGATCGGCCCCGCGCGAGCGGTCCAGGGCGGCGACACGGTGGACGCACAGGCGATCGTGGTGGACGTGGCCGCCAATCGCGCGGGCATCGCGTCCGCGTTGAGTCCTCGCCTTCGAGCGCTGCTGGAGCAGGCGACGCCGCCGCCGGTGGGTCAGCCGGGAGTGGATCTCCTGGTCTCGACCGACACGGTGCGGGTCGGCGAGCAGGTGGATGTGGTGACGGCCGCCTGGTTCCCCCGGGACCTCCGGCTCCAGCTCCGCCGGCCACCGACCCTGCAGCCGCCGGTCATCGACGGCGTATGGAGCTTTCCCCAAACGACCCCGAGCGGAATCGCTGCCAGCCGCAACATTCGCGGCCGCTGGTACGATCTCTTCGTCTCCCACCAGGTGGTCTTTCCGCTGGTCGCGGGCACGGTGGGCATTCCGCGCGCCACGCTCAAATACAGCACGCCGGTGGCGCTCCAATTCTTCAGCCAGGAAGA
>DASSMN010000232.1:0-13869 GCA_035688885.1 Gemmatimonadales bacterium | reverse complement strand
CGGTGAGACGCCGCGGGAGCGACGGGCGCGGGCGAGCCGGTGACTTCCGCCGGGTTGCCGCGGGTCCTACTATTGTAGCGTCTGACCACTTTCCCTAACCGCCAGCGAGATGACTGACCTCCGCGCGCAGCTGCAAGCCGGGTTGGGCGGCAGCTACACGCTCGAGCGGGAGCTCGGGCGTGGCGGGATGGCCACCGTCTTCCTCGCCCAGGACGTCAAGCACGACCGGCCGGTGGCGCTCAAGGTGCTGCATCCCGAGCTGGCGATGTCGCTCGGGCCGGAGCGCTTTCTCCGCGAGATCAAGCTCGCCGCACGCCTGCAGCATCCCCACATCCTGACGGTGCTCGATTCGGGCGATACGGGCGGGCGGCTCTGGTTCACGATGCCGTTCGTGGAGGGCGAGTCGCTGCGGGACCGGCTGCGGCGCGAGCGGCAGCTGCCGGTGGAGGACGCGGTCCGGATTGCGCGGGAAGCCGCGCAGGCGCTGCAGTACGCGCACGAGCACGGGGTGGTGCACCGGGACATCAAACCGGAGAACCTGCTGCTCACGCGCGACGGCAACACGCTGGTGGCCGACTTCGGGATCGCGCGCGGGCTCCAGGCCGGCGGCGGGAGCGACGAAAAGCTGACCGATACCGGGCTGGTGGTGGGGACGCCTGCCTACATGAGTCCGGAGCAGGCGTCGGGCGATCGGGCGCTCGATGCGCGGTCGGACGTGTACTCGCTGGGCTCGGTGCTGTACGAAATGCTGGCCGGGGAGGCGCCGTTCACGGCGCCCACGATGCAGGCGATGATCGTGAAGCGGCTCACCGAGCCGCCGCCGAGCGTGCGGGCCGTGCGGCCGACGGTGCCGGAGGCGGTGGATCACGCGATCCGGAAGGCGCTCGCGCCGCTCGCGGCCGATCGGTTCGGGACCATGGCGCAGTTCGGGCAGGCGCTGCTGGGGAGCGCCTCGGTGCAGACCGGCGCCGCGACGGTGCCGACGCCCACCGGTCCACCTGTGCCCTCGGGTCCAGCTACCCCCTCGGCGGCTTCGGCGGCGACCCGACCGGTCGCGCCGGCGGAGCCTCGCCGGTCACGAGTCTCTCCGGTGGCGATCGCGCTCACAGCCGGGCTCCTCATCGGCGGCGGGTTGCTGTTCGCGTGGCGGCATTCGGGTGCCGGCGGCGAGCCGCCGAGCGGCCGGCGGGTGGTGGCCGTGCTCCCGTTCGACAACCTGGGCGACTCGAGCGACGCCTACTTCGCCGACGGCGTGAGCGACGAGGTGCGCACCAAGCTGGGCCAGGTGGCGGGGCTCGAGGTGATCGCGCGCAACAGCTCGCTCTCGTTCCGACACACGACCAAGCAGCCGAGCGAGATCGCGCGCGACCTGGGCGCCGACTACCTGCTCACCGGCACGGTGCGGTGGGAAAAGTCGGGCGGGACCAGCCGGGTGCGCGTAACGCCCGAGCTGGTGGACGCTCGGCCGGGACAGGCGGGCCACTCGCGCTGGGGGCAGCAGTTCGACGCGTCGCTCACCGACGTGTTCCAGGTGCAGGCCGACATCGCGACCAAAGTCGCGGACGCGCTGGGCGTGGCCTTAGCCGACAGCGCGCGGCGCGGGCTCACGGCCAAACCGACCGAGAACCTGGCCGCGTACGACGAGTACCTGAAGGGTGAGGCGGCGTCGCAGGGAATGGCGGCGGGCGATCCGCCGAGCATGCGGCGGGCCCTGGTGTATTACCAGCGGGCGGTCGAGCTCGATTCGACCTTCGCCAAAGCCTGGGCGCGGCTGTCACACACCAATATCCGGCTCTACGGAAACGGGACCCCGGACCCGGTGCTGGCCAAGCAGGCGCTGCTCGAGGCCGAGCGTGCACGCCGGCTCAATCCCATCGAGCCGATCGTGTATCGTTCGCTCGGCGCGTATTACGCGGGCGTTCCGCCGGTCGATTTCGCCCGCGCCCGGACGGAGTACGAGCATGGATTGCAGCTCGCACCGGGCAGCGCGGAGCTGCTCAACGCGGTCGCGGTTACCGAGATGGCCATCGGCCAGTGGGACAGCGCTGCCGTTCGGCTGGAGCACGCCGCGCTGGTGGACCCCCGGTCGCAGGAGATTGCCATCACCCTGTCCGACGTGCGCCGCAGCCTGCGCCAGTATCCGGCCGCGGATGCCGCCGCCGACCGCGCGCTCGCGCTCGCGCCAACCAACGTCCGGGCCGTGTCCCGGAAGGCGCTGGCCGCCATCGGTCGGGGCGATCTTGCGAGCGCCCGGGCGGCCGTGCGTGCCGGGGCGCAGCGGATCGATCCGGCGGAGCTGTACAGCTATGTGGCGACCTTCTTCGACCTGTATTGGGTCCTGGACGACGACCAGCAGCGGCAGGTGCTCGCGCTGCCGGTGAGCGCCTTCGACGGCGACCGGGGCAACTGGGCGACCGACCGGTCCGAGATCTATCACCTGCGAGGCGACCGGGCGCACGCCGTCATCTACGCGGACTCGGCGCGCTTGGCGTACATCGAGCAGATCCGCGGCGCGCCCGACGATCCGCAGCGGCACGCGTTTCTCGGCCTCGCGCTGGCGATGCTGGGCCGCGCGGCAGAAGCGGAGCGCGAAGGACAGCGAGGGAACCAGCTGGCGGCGGGGGATGCCACCTACCTGCCGTACACTCAGCACCAGCTCATGCGGATTTACCTGCTGACCGGCCAGCCTGAGAAGGCGCTCGATCTGCTGGAGGGGCTGCTCAAGGTGCCGTACGATCTCTCGCCCGGGTGGCTCAGGATCGATCCGACGTTCGACCCGGTGAGGAGCAACCCGCGGTTCAAGCGGCTGATCGAAGGGAGCGCCGCCCTTCCTCAGTAGCCTCCGGATCGTCGGGCAAACCGCTGAGCCGCAACCGCCGCCGAGAGGGATGACCTCCCCGCGGCGGTTTCGCGTGATGGGGAGTTGGGCCGACCCACCGTTACCAATCGGCGCTCCCTGAGATCCGCCTCCCCCTGCCTTCACTCTCCCTTCATCCAGCGGCGCCTAGAATGGAGCAGCTCAAGCCTGACGGTCAACCACTCCAAGTAGAGTCGAGAACCAACGCCATGTTGCCTCGCACCCCATTACACCGCTGGATCGGACTGGCCCTGACGGTGCTCGTGGGCGGAGCCACGACGCCCCCGGTCGCCGCCCAGGTCCGAGCCGCGGATGACCAGACCTGGACCTTCACCACCCGGGTTGTGGCGACCGGCAGCTCGGACGAGTCCCAGCCGCCTGGCTACAAGGTTTACAGCGCCTTCACCATCGAGGCGGCGCTGCGCCGATCGCTGGGCCGGCTGCTGGCGGCCGAGGCGACCGTCCGGACCGAGTCCCGCGAGGTGGACTCCCTGGTGCCGGCGGGCCAGGACCGCCGACTCGGCTCGCTCGAGCTGCTGCCGATGAGCGTCCTGCTCCAGCTCCGGGTGCCAACGCACGGCCGGGTTGCGCCGTACGTGGGCGCCGGGGTGAATCTCACGGTGGCCTGGGAGAAGTCCGGCGCGCTCGACTCGGTGGACATGGCGGGGAGCGTGGGACCGGCGGTGCAGGCGGGGGCAGACTGGGCGGTCTCACCTCGGGTGCTGCTCAACCTGGATCTTCGCTGGAACGCCTTCACGGCGGACCTCAATACCGGCGGCGCCCGGCTCGCGAGCCTCAAGGTGGATCCGCTGTCGCTCGGGTTCGGGGTCGGGTTTCGCTTCTAGGGGCAACGGCGAATTGCCCCATCTCCTGCTGCGCTCAGGGAGGCGCAGCCTGGCGATGCTCAGTGCGCCCGGCCGGCCGCTCGCTGCGGGAAGAGAAGCAGGCAGGCGAGCATCGCCGTGAGCAGCACGGCGGACGCCAGCGGGCGGCTGAAGGCGAAGCCGCCGGAGGCGACCGGCTTGTCGAGCAGGTCGCCCAGGACCGCGCCGAGCGGGCGGGTGAGGACGAAGGCGGCCCAGAAGAGGGCGGTGCGGGAGATCCGAGTCCGGAAATAGGCAGCCGCAATGAGCGCGAGCAGCCCCCCGAACACCACGGCGGCGCCGCCGTACCCGAAGCCGGCAGTGTCGGCGGTCCAGTCGCCGAGGGCGGTGCCCAGGGTCTGGGAAAACATGATGGTCACCCAGTAGAAGCTTTCTTCTCGCGGGGTGCGCACCGACTCGACCGAGACGGTGCCGGTCGTGCGGTACCACACCGCGAGCGAGCCGAGCAGCAGCAGGAGGAGCAGCGTGCTGCCGCCGGCGTAACCGATGCCGAGCGAGCGGGTGGCGAAGTCGGCGAGGGTGGTGCCGACGGTGGTGGTGGCGATGATGGTGGCCCAGTACACCCAGGGATGGAACCGGCGCGCGGCAATCTGGGCGGCGACCATGGCGACGAAGATGACCGCGAACACGGCGGTCGCGGCCAGGTAGCCGAGCGCGAGCGTCATGGACAGCGTGTCGCCGGCGGTCTCGCCGAGCGTGGTCGCGAGGATCTTGAGGACCCAGAAGATCAGGGTGACTTCGGGGACCTTGCTGGGGGCGTCGCTCGGCGACTCGGACGGGGTGGTCATAGAGAGGGAAAGTAAGGCCGCTCGAAGCGATAGGGGTTGGACGACGCCGGCGGTCACCGTTGGCCGGCGGTCACCCTTGAATGAGCAACGCCGCCTGGCCCAGGCTCACTCCACCGTCGTTCGGTGGCACCACCGAGTTGGTCCACACCGGCAACGGCGACTCGGCCAGCACGTCCCCCAGCAATATCTCGTTCTGGAATACCCCGCCGGAGAGCACCACCGCTTCGGCGCCGCTGCGTTCGTGGAGCGAGCGGATCGCATCGGTGGTCGCCCGTGCCAGGCCGTGGTGGAACCCACGGGCGATCTCGGCCGGCGAGCGGCCCTGGCGCCGGTGCGCGATGACGGTGGTGAGCGCAGGCCGGAAGTCCAGCTCGCCCTCGACGACAGGGAACGAGTAGGACTCGACCGCGCCGGCGCCGCGCGCCAGGTGCTCGAGCCAGATGGCCGCCTGGCCCTCGAAGGTGATCTCGCGGGTGTACCCGAGCAGCGCCGCCACCGTGTCGAACAGCCGGCCGACGGACGTGGTCGAGAAGGTACGCACGCCGCTCTCGACCAGCTTGCGCGCCCACAGGTATCGCCGGGGAAAATCGAACGGTGGCATCGTGAGATCGGGGAGGTCGGCGAGCTGCGCCAGGAATCCCGCGGCGGCCTGCACCGGGTACCGGGCCGCCGCGTCGCCGCCGGGCAGCGCGGCCGGCCGGAGGTGGGCGACGCGCTCGAGGCCCGTCTCGAGGCTCCCGACGAACAGCTCCCCGCCCCAGATCGCGCCGTCGTCGCCGTAGCCCGTGCCGTCGTACGCGATCCCGATCACCCGCGCGTCGAGCGCGGCGCGCTCCGCCAGCACGCTCGCGACGTGGGCCCGATGGTGCTGCACGGTGGTCACGCGCCGAACCGACGCGCGCTCGGCCCAGCGCGACGCGACGTATTCCGGATGAAGATCCCGCACGACGGCCAGCTCGTTCCAGCTCACCTGATACATGGCCGTGAGATCGCGAATGGTCTCCTCGAACGCCTGGAACGCCGGATAATGGTCGAGATCGCCGATGTGCTGGCTCATGAGCGCCTCGCCGTCCAGCACCAGCGTCACCGTGTTCTTGAGGTCGGCGCCGACGGCGAGCACGGGGCCCTCGAGCGGCAGGCGGGCAACGATGCCAGGGGCCAGGCCCCGGCCGCGCCGCAGCACGACCGGTCCCGCCACGCCGGCCCGCGCCACCGAGTCGTCCACCCGGCGGGCGATCGGGCGCGCGCCCACCAGGAACCCGTCCGCGATGCCCGAGAGCCGCTCGCGCGCGTCGTCGTCCTGGTAGGCGATCGGCTCGCTCGAGCGATTGCCGCTGGTGAGCACCAGCGCGTCCGGCGCGCCGTGGGCAAAGAGGAGATGGTGCAGCGGCGAATAGGCGAGCATCACGCCGAGCTCGGGGCAGTCCGGCGCCACGCCAGGCAGCGAGACCCGCGCCGGGGCGAGCACGATAGGGCGCGAGGGATCGATGAGGAGGGCCGCCGCCTCGGGTGAGAGGGTCACCAGCTCGCGCGCGGTCGGTACGCTCCGCACCATCACGGCGAACGGCTTCTCCTTGCGGTACTTCCGCTGGCGCAGGGCGGCGACGGCCGCGGCGCACCGCGCATCACACGCGAGGTGATATCCGCCGATGCCCTTGATGGCGAGGATGCTTCCCTGCCGAAGCAGCTCCGCTGCCCGGCCCACGGCCGGTCCGTCGCCTTCGATCCGCTCCGCCGGGAGCAGCAGCGCATGGCCGGGGCCGCAGAGCGGACACGCCACCGGCTCGGCGTGGAACCGGCGGTCCGCGGGATCGCGGTATTCCCGCTCGCACTCGCCGCACAGCGGCCAGTCCCGCATGGTGGTGAGCGGCCGGTCATAGGGCAGACCCAGCAGGATGGAGTAGCGCGGGCCGCAGTCGGTGCAGTTGATGTAGGCATAGCCGAAGCGGCGATCGGCCGGATCGGACAGCTCGGCGAGGCACGCGGGGCAGACCGGAAGATCGGGTGAGATGCGCGCGGTCGGGACGGCGCGCGCCTCGCTCTCGCGGATCTCGAACTTGCGGCAGGCCTCGAGCTCCGCCGCGCGGCTCTCGAGCCGGTCGATCCGCGCAGCGGGCGGCGCTTCCGCCGTGAGCTGGTGCAGGAACGCGTCGAGCGCCGCCGCTTCGCCCTCGACGTGGATGCGGACGCCGTCGGGGTCGTTCAGCACCCAGCCGGTGAGCCGGTTGGCCTGGGCCAGCCGGAACACGAAGGGCCGGAACCCGACCCCCTGCACCACGCCCGCGACGCGGACGTCGCGAGCCGCCGCGCCCGTCCGGATCCCGCTACACTCGGCAGCCACGTCCCTGCCAGCCGATGCGAACCACTCGGCCGCCGTCCACCAGCACCGGCACCGTCCGACTCTCGCCGGTGAGCTCAAGCAGGCGCGTCAGGGCGCGTGGGTCGGCCTCCACGTCGTACTCGACGAAGGCGGTCCCTTCCCACTGCAGCTGCTCGCGCAGCTCGGCGGTCCAGGGACACCCGGCCGCGCCGTAGAGCTCGATCCGGTCAGTCATGCAGCCGATCCTCGAGCAGGTCGCGGAACACGTGGTACACCGAGGCCTGCACTTCCTGGATGCGGGGGATGTAGTCCGACGGGACCACGAGGGCGACGTCGGCCAGCGAGCGGCGAAGGATCTCTCCGCCGTCGTATCCCACCAGCGCGATCGTGAGCAGCCCCAGCCGGCGAGCCTCGGCCAGTGCCGCGAGGATGTTCGCCGAGCTGCCGCTGGTAGAGATCGCGACGGCGACGTCTTCGGGCCGAGCGTGGGCGATGAGCTGACGCAGGAAGATGGCCTCGCTTCCGATGTCGTTGGCCACCGCCGTCAGGTTGGCGGGCTCCATGGCCAGCGACAGCGCGGGCACGGGACGATACCCCTTGGGCGGCGTGGCGCAGTCCAGCGCCAGGTCGTTGGCGTCGGTGGCCGACCCGCCGTTGCCGAAGGCGATGAGCCTGCCGCCCCGCCGAATCCGGTCGGCGGTCGCGGCGGCCGCGGCCATGAGGCGGTCGGCCTGCTCTTCGGCGAAGCGGGCACGGAGCGCCTCGTCGTCCTCGGCCTTGGCCACGATCGATTGGGACACCTGCTCGCATATGCCGCTGGTATCCTGCTTCTCGCCGCCCAGGAAGGGGTAGAGAAACCCGGCGGCCCCCACGTCATGCCCATGCTCCCGGTGCTCGAAGAAGACGTGCACCGTCTCCCACAGCGTGTGGTAGAGCACCTCGATCATTTCCTGGTGGATGAACGGGTCGTCCGTGGCGGGCTGGACGGCGTAGTCGCCCTCGGCGCCGGGCAGCGCGAAGGTCTGGGCGCCGAGCGCGGCGGCCTGGCGCAGCGCGGCGGTGACGAGCGGATCCCCCTCGGGGGGGCCGAAGCCCATCACGATGTCGTCGGGTCGGGCGATGACCGGCAGCCACTGCTCGAAGGCGGGCGAGAGATCGAGCGCGGGCAGCGCGCGCTTGCCCACGATGACCGGATGGACGAACTCGACGGAGACGTGCTGCGCGTCGGTGAGGTAGGGCCCGCGCCCGAAGGCGAGCAGCCGGCCGCCCCGGAGCAGGCGCTCGGACATGTCCTGGCAGGCACGGGCCAGCGCGGGCGCCTGGTCCGAGAAGAAGGCGCGCGAGACCCGGTTGCGCTCGAGCAGCGCCTCCCCTGCTCCGCTCAGTCGCGTCGGCGCTTCCGGCATCAGCAGATCCGGGGCAGCGGGTCTCCTACCAGCATGTCCACCACGCGGGATCCGCCGTACGCCGCGGTCGCGAGGACGGTGCGGGCCGGCTCCTCGCGGATCTCGCCCACGAGCACGGCCGCTTCACCGCCCGGGACCCGTCGCACCGCCTCGAGCGCCGCCTCCGCCGAGTCGGGGGCGATGACGGCGAGGAACTGTCCCTCGTTGGCGATGTGGAGCGGGTCGAGGCCCAGGAGCTCGCAGGCGCCGCGCACCGGGTCGCGCACCGGGATCCGCTCCTCGAACAAGGTGATGCCCAGCCGGGTGTCGGCCGCAAGCTCGTTGAGCGCGCTCGCCACGCCGCCGCGGGTCGGGTCCCGCATCCAGCGCAGGCCGCCGGGCACCGAGGCGATGATACTCTCGACCAGCGGCGTCACCGGCCGGGTATCGGAGCACAGCTCGGCCTCGAGGTCGATCTCGCCGCGGGCCAGGAGGATGGTGATGCCGTGGTCGCCAATTGGGCCGGAGAGCAGGATCTGGTCGCCGGGTCGGACATGCTCCGGGCCGAGGCACACCCGCGGATCGAGCAGGCCCACGCCCGCGGTGCTGACGTACATGCCGTCGGCCTTGCCGTGCTCCACGACCTTGGTGTCGCCACCGACGACCTGCACGCCGGCGCGCCGGGCCGCCGCGGCCATGGCCCGCACCTCGACCTCCAGCGTCTCGGTCGAGAGACCGGCCTCGAGCACGAAGGTGGCCAGCAGGGCGAGCGGGCGCGCGCCCGACACCGCGAGGTCGTTCACCGTGCCGTTCACCGCCAGCTCGCCGATCGAGCCGCCGGGGAACCGGAGCGGGCGGACCACGAAGCTGTCGCTGGTGAGCGCGAGCCGCGTCGCCTCGAGCTCGAGCACCGCCGCGTCGGCCAGCGGCCCCAGCAGCGGCCCGCCCAGGAGCGGCGCGAACAGCCCCTCGATCAGGCGGCGGCTGGCCTTGCCGCCCGCGCCGTGGGCCATCTCGATCTGGGCGTCGCGGAAGCGGACCG
The DNA here is from genome assembly GCA_035688885.1 of Gemmatimonadales bacterium. Classification (GTDB taxonomy): domain Bacteria; phylum Gemmatimonadota; class Gemmatimonadetes; order Gemmatimonadales; family GWC2-71-9; genus CAVVWJ01. The sequence continues at coordinate 4,593 of DASSMN010000232.1, read as the reverse complement.
CCGGCGCCGACTCGGGCACCCGGATCTCGGGCTGGTCGGTGCGCATCGGGTTCACACGCCTGCCGGCGCGCCCTTCCGGAGCGCGAAGTTGTAGTACGCCGCGCAGGCGCCCTCGGACGAGACCATCAGGGCGCCGATCGGATGCTCGGGCGTGCATTCGCGACCGAACAGCTTGCACTGGTGCGGCTTGAGCACGCCCTTGAGCACCTCGCCGCACTGGGCCGCCTTGGGATCGGTCACCCGGACGCCGGGCAGCCGGAAGCGGCGCTCGGCGTCGTAGTCGGCGTAGCCCTCGCGCACGCCCAGCGCGGACTGGGAGATGAAGCCGAGCCCGCGCCACTCGAAGTAGGGTCTGAGCTCGAACACCTCCGCCATGGCGCGGAGGGCGGGCACGTTGCCCTCCCACGGCACCACCCGCGCGTACTGATTCTCCACCCGCGCCTCGCCCGCCCGCAGCTGGCGCAGGATCATCACGATGGACTGGAGCACGTCGAGCGGCTCGAAGCCCGAGGTGACGATCGGCTTGCCGTAGTCGCGCGGGATGAACTCGTACGGCCGGCAGCCGATCACGGTGGAGACGTGCCCGGGGCCGATGAACGCCTCGACCCGCATGTCCGGCGAGTCGAGAATGGCGCGAATGGCGGGCACGATGGTGACGTGATTGCAGAACACCGAGAAGTTCCGCACGCCCGCGGCTTTGGCCCGCCGCAGGGTCAGCGCGGTGGACGGCGCGGTGGTCTCGAACCCGATGGCGAAGAAGACCACTTCGCGATCGGGGTGGGCTTCGGCGAGCTTGAGCGCATCGAGCGGCGAGTAGACCATCCGCACGTCGGCCCCGCGCGCCTTGTGCTCGAGCGGGCTGCCGCCGCGGCCCGGTACCCGCATCATGTCGCCGAAGGCGGTGAGGATGACGCGCGGGTCCTGGGCCAGCGAGAGACCGTCATCCACCCGGCCCATCGGCAGCACGCAGACCGGGCAGCCGGGGCCGTGCACCAGCTCGATGTTGTCGGGCAGGAGGTCGCTCAGGGCAAAGCGATAGATGGCGTGGGTGTGGCCGCCGCACACTTCCATGAACCGGTAGTGCCGGCCGGGGTCGGTCAGCCGGCGGATTTCCTCGGCGGCCTGGCGGATCAGGATGGGATCGCGGAACTCGTCTACGTACTTCACGGCTGCCCCTCGATCCTGGCGATGGCCACGCCGGAATGGATCAGCAGCAGATCACCGGGCCGGGTTTCCGGGACGAAATCGATGGCGACCACCGCCCGGTTGCCCAGTCGGTCCTCCACCTGGGCGCCGGCCGCATCAAGGGCCAGCACGCGGGCGGGGACCGCGACGTCGCCGCAGGTGACGCAGCCGTCCTGGTCGAGGGTGCAGGCCCCGTAGCGCTCGAGCGCCGCGTCGCTCATTCGAAGCGGTATCCCTGCAGCTCGTCCTGGGCCAACTGGGCCTCGCCCAGCATGGTGAGGAGGCGCATCTGCTCCTCGGCGTCGGCCTCGCTGATCTTGCTCATGGCGAAGCCGACATGGATCAGGACCCAGTCATCGGGGGCGAGCCCTTCGTCGCGCAGCAACTCGACGTTCACGGTCCGCCGCACCCCGGCGACCTCGATGACTGCCATGCCCGGCAGGTCCAGCAGCTGAACGATGCGCCCGGGAATCGCGAGACACACGAGAGACCTCCCTACATCCGCGACATCTTGAGGTAGCGCCGGATCTCGGGATACTGGTGCACCAGCAGTACACCGGCGCCGATGACGAGAGCGAACCGGAAGAGGCGTCCCATACCTTACCTCCTTTCCACCGGGGTGTCCATTATCTCCGCCGAGTCGCGGAGCTCCGCAACCAGCGACTCCACCAGTGATTGCGCCGGCGCCATGGCCGCCAGGATCGCGGGGCTCAGCTCGCCCACGATGGTCGTGGGGTCGAGGTCCGCCGGGAGCGGCTCGGGCTCACAGCCAACGATCAGGGTGTGCGGCGGCGTTCCGCCCAGCGCGCGGGCCAGGTGCAGCACCTTGACGGGGTCCATGCCGTGGGCCTCCGGTACCGGCGCCGCTGCATCGACTTCGAGCGTCGGCTCGATCACGTAGAGGGTGCCGGGCGCGCCGCCCCGAGGGACGGCGTCGACCAGGATGGCATGGTCGTAGCCCGCGAGGGCGTAGGCCAGGTCGAGCCCGCGAATCCCGAAGTCCCGCACGTCAACGCCGGGGGGCCACGGCCGCGCCGAGAGGTGCCGGGCCATCGCCGGGCCGAAGCCGTCGTCACCCAGGAAGATGTTGCCGATCCCGGCGACCAGGATGCGCGGGGGTGCCCCAGCGTCGGCGTCGCCCTCGTCGAGCGGCTCCAGCTCGTCGGGTGCAAAGAAGAAACGGTGGCCCGGATAGCGGCCTTCGCCCAGGTCGCGGCCGGGATCGTCGTCCAGCGTCACCGCCACGTGGGTGACGCCGTCCAGCTCCTGCTCCAGCGCCTCGATGCGGGCCGTGCGCCCCGCCAGCGCCAGGTCCAGCACGTCGCGACCCGGGTGGGGCCTGAGCCGCACCCGGCTCCCGGCGCAGAGCTCGACGCCGCCTACCGTCACTCCGCGAACTGCCGGACGCGCCGCCTCGGACCAGAAATCCACGCCGCCGGCCTTCGCGGTCAGGCGGGTGACAGGTTGGGCATTCGCGGATCGATGGGGTTCCGTGCCTCGGCGTTGACCCCGGTCGAGCGCGCGGCGGTCGAGCGGCCGTCGCTCAGGTGACCGACCTGCTTCTCGTAGTGCCCCGGCCGGTTGCCCTGCGGCACCCCGGTCGTGTGGGCCGGGCGCGTTGGCGTGGTCTGCGGCCGCCCTACCGTGAGGTTCGTCTTCCGGTCGATCATCCTGGTACCTCCTGCACATCGAGGGTCGGGGCGCCCACCGCGCGTCCCGCGAGCTGCGCGAAAAATCGGTCGATCTCGATCCACACTTCCCTGCCGCCGTTGATGCCTTCCCATCGGGCTCGCAGCACCGCCACCAGCCGGTAACACTGGTCGAGCGGCACCAGCCAGCACTCGCGCTTTCCGTGCAGCCGATTCACCAGCACCGCCTCGACTTCGCTCTCCATGTCCTTGACGTCGGCATAGGCCGATTCGAGCGCGGCCCAGCGCTCCGCGTCGATGGGAGCATCGGTGGGTCCGAGCGCGCCCGGGAACACGGCAAGCCCGCCGCCCGACTCGCGGCGAACCAGAAACGCCAGGCTCACCGGCAGCCGAAGGTCGGCCCAGCGGGCATCGTCCCGGGCCAGGGCCGGCAGCTCGCGGAACCGCTCCGGAATCAGGCGGTACCGTCCCCCGCCCGCCCCCGCCGCACCCAGCACCACCGTGCAGGCCCGGCAGGCGCAGCGGAGCAGGTGCGTCGAGAGCTCCAGCAGGTGCCGGTGCTCGGGCCCGATCGGCGACGAGCAGAGATCGCAGCGCGCCGCGGGCTCCCCATCCGCGGCCGCCGCCGAGGCCGGAGCGCGCCGAGCGAGCCGAGCGAGCCGGCTGGTCACTCGAGGGTCCCGGCGCCGGCGGAGCGCGCCGTCAGCTGCACCAGGCCGGTCCCCGAGGCGGCCGTGGGAGGCTCGACCTCGCGCCCCGCTCCATCCTGCACCACGGCGGTGAGCTCGGGCGCAGCCTTCCGCACCGCCTCCTCGACCGCCTGCCGGAGGGTGACCGCGGAGGAGGGGCAGCCGTGGCAGCTGCCCTCGAGGCGGACGTGCGCGATGCCGGCTTCGATACCGAGCAGCTCGACGTTGCCGCCGTGCGACCGCAGGTAGGGTCGCACCTCCTCGAGCGCCTGGCGCACTCGCGACTTTAGCTCGACGGGGTGGAGGTCGTGCACCAGCAGCAGGTGACCCACGAGCTCGTCATCCGCCAACCGAGCCACGGCCTCGGGGCCGCACGTCCCGCCCACCTGCGCCACGAGCCGCGCGAGGGCCTCGCCGTACAGCTCGACCAGGCCCTGCACCGCGTCCATAGCGGCAGCCCGCGCCGGGCCGTCGTCGGCTTCCTCCAGCTTCGCGAGCAGCGCCTCCACCCGCGCTACCCGGCCGCGGACCTCGCGGTCGCTCAGGCCCGAGCTCATCGTGCGCCGCTCACCGCGACTCGCCGAACATCGGCGAGTGCACCTGCTTTACCACCTTTCCATTGCCGAGATACATGTGCACCCCGCACGGCAGGCAGGGGTCGAAGCTCCGCACCGCGCGCATGATGTCGATGCCCTTGAACTTGTCGGGCGGGTTCTCCTCGAAGATCGGGGTGCCCTGGACGGCGTCCTCGTAGGGGCCCGGCGTGCCATAGCTGTCCCGCGGGCTGCCGTTCCACGGCGTCGGCGGATAGGGGTGGTAGTTGGCGATCTTCTTGTCGCGGATCACCAGGTGGTGCGAGAGCACCCCGCGCACCGCCTCATGGAAGCCGCAACCAATGGCTTCTTCGGGTACCTCGAAGTCGGTGAACACCTTGGTCCGGCCGGCGCGGACCTCGGTCATCGCCTGTTCCAGGAAGTAGAACGCGAGCGCCGCGGCGTAGGCCACGAAGTAGACCCGGGCCCGGTCCCGCTCGATGGCGTTGGACCACCGCGGGATCTTCCACTCCAGCC
>DASSMN010000337.1:0-3274 GCA_035688885.1 Gemmatimonadales bacterium | reverse complement strand
GCGCACATCCTGAGCGCCATCGATCCGATCGAGCGGCGCGAGGTCAAGATCAGCGAGACCCGCGACTACCGCGAGCTCTACGGCTACGTGCTGGCCCCCGGGCTGACGCTGATCGCGCTCGGACTGGTGCTCGGCGCCACTCGGCTCCGGAGCGTGCCGTGAGCTTCGCCTGGCCGCTGGTGCTGGTCCTGGCTGCGGTCCTCGTGCCGCTCCTGGTGCGCGCGCTCCTCCGGGGCCAGGCCCGGCGCGAGCAGGGGCTTCGGGCCTTCGGTGAGCCCGAGGTGCTCGGCCGCGGCTCGGCGCTGACCGACGCCGGCACGGCCCGCCGTCGCATCTGGCTCCAGGCCGCGGCGCTTGGCTTCGGGGCGTTGGCGCTGGCGCGGCCCCAGTTCGGCGAACGCCCGGCGGATCTGGCCGACACGGGGCGAGACCTGCTGGTCCTGCTGGACCTCTCGCGGTCGATGACGGTCACCGACGTCGCGCCGAACCGACTCGCCGCCGCCAAGGAGGCGGTATGGGAGACGGTGTCCGCCGCGCCCGGCGATCGGGTGGGACTGGTCGTATTCGGCGGCAGCGCCTTTCTCCAGCTTCCGCCGACTTCGGATCACGCGGCGTTCAAGCTGTTCCTCGACGCCGCCTCACCGGACGACCTGGGCGACCCGGCCACCGATGTCGGCACCGCCCTGGCCACCGCCGGCAAGGTGTTCGAGCACGAAGGGGAGCGGGGGCATCGGGCCGTCCTGCTGGTGAGCGACGGCGAGAGCGATGAGATGGACCTGAAGGCCGCGACGGCATCGCTGCGCGGAGAAGGCATTCCGGTGTTCACGCTGGGGGTGGGGACGGCCAACGGCGGGGCTGTGCCCGCCGACAGCTCGGAGGCGCCCGAGAAATTCCACCGCGATCACATCGGACGTATCGCGATCTCGAAGCTGGACGAGGCGACACTGCGCGCGGTCGCCAAGCTGACGGGCGGCATCTACGCTCGCGCGTCGCGCGTGGACGACCGCCGGGCGCTCCGCGTCGCCCTTGGCAAGGTGCAGGCTCGGACCCTGGCCAATCGTCAGTTCACCGAGCGAGCCGATCGATTCCAGTGGCCGCTGGCGGCGGCGGTCGCTGCACTGCTGGCCGACCTGGCCGCCGGCGCGGCTGGAAGGCGCCGGCGACAGCCGGCCACCCCGTCGCAGGCACGGACTCGGGCCATCGCGGCGGCCCTGGTGCCGCTCCTGGTGCTGCTCGGGAACGGCTGCGCGCGGGGGACCCTCGACGCCCGCAAGGGTCAGCAACTGTACGATGACGGTGACTACCGGGAGTCGGCCTTGGCGCTCGATCGCGCGCTGGCAGCCGACAGCACGCCCCAGCGGGCCTACCAGGCCGGCAACGCCTACTATCGCCTGCGGCGCTACGAGGATGCGGCGGTGCGCTATCGCTATTCGGCACGAGAGCGGACGCTGCGCCAAGCCAGCGTGTTCAACCTGGGTAACGCCCTGGTGCGTGCGGCGGAGGATGCGCCCGAGCGGAACGGCGAGCTGCTGCTCGGCGCCATCGGCGCGTACCAGGAAGCGCTGCTTCTCGATCCGGCGGACCAGGACGCGAAATGGAATCTCGAGATCGCGCTCAAGCGTCTGGACGAGGACCGGACCAATGGCGGCTCCGCCGGGCGGGGGCGCAACGCGGACTATGGCCGCGGGAACATGAACGTGCCCGGCTACGAGGGAAATCCGGAGGCGGCCTCGGGCGCGATGGCCGGCGGGGGCTTTGGGTCAGCCGAGGGTGAATCGGTGGAGCAGCTGGATGCGGACCAGGCGCGGCAGCTGCTTCAGGCCGTGCAGCGGGAGCAGCTCGCGACCCACGAAGGGCGGAAGGTGGGGAGTGGCGAAGGGGGAGGGCGAGATTGGTAGGTCTCCCCCCGCGTATCGCCGTATTGCCCTATCGCCGTAGCGGCCTATCGCCCTATCGCCTAAAGCGCCTCTTGCGCTCCCCGCCCTCACTGCGTACACTGCCCAATACAATCGACGTCGTGGTCATTTGCGGCCTATTGCAGCCACGTTAAACAAATGCTAAAAAGCCTCGCGTCCCGAGTGTCTTTTTGGCACCGGGCGCTTTCGTTTTTCAGGTCCGGAGCCAAGGGTCCTGGGACGGCGGGGCAGGGAACTCACCGCCATGACGACTGTGCTGGACCTTCCTGTCGCCCCGGCCCGAGCCGAGCCGGCGACCCGGCGCGGCCCCCGGCCGCTGCCGCTGGCCTGCAAGCTGTGCGGCGCGCTCCACCCCCCGGCGGCGGCTGCCACCTGCCAGGAGTGTTTGGGACCGCTCGAGCCGACGTATGACCCGGCGCGTCCGCTCCCCAGTGCGGCCACCATTGCCGCCCGGCCGCCGTCGCTGTGGCGCTATCGTGAATGGCTGCCGTTCGAGGGCGACCCCGCCGTGTCGCTCGACAGCGGCTTCACGCCGTTGCTGGAGGCGCCCGCGCTGGCTCGCCGCCTCCGCGTCGCCCGGGTGTGGATCAAGAACGACGCGGTGAGCCACCCATCGCTCAGCTTCAAGGACCGGGTCGTGGCCGCCGCCCTCAACGCGGCCCTCGGCCTTGGCCTCGACACCGTCGGCTGCGCCTCGACGGGCAACCTCGCCAACGCCGTCGCGGCGCAGGCCGCGCGGGCCGGGCTTCCCGCCTGGATCTTCATTCCCCACGACCTCGAGCTGGGCAAGATCGTTGGCACCGCGGTGTACAACCCGCGGCTGGTGCGGGTGCGCGGCACCTACGACGACGTGAACCGCCTGTGCTCGCAGGTGGCCGATCGGTATGGCTGGGGACTGGTCAACATCAACCTGCGCGGCTACTACGGCGAAGGCTCGAAGACGATGGCGTTCGAGATCGCCGAGCAGCTGGGCTGGCGCCTGCCGACGGCGGTGGTGGCGCCGATGGCGGGTGGCTCCCTGCTTACCAAGCTGGACAAGGGATTTCGCGAGTTCTCCGGGGCGGGCCTGGTCAGCTCGGCGCTGCCGCGACTCTACGGGGCCCAGGCCTCGGGCTGCGCGCCGATCGTCAACCTGGTCGAGACCGGCGGCGAGCACGTCGCCCCGGTGATCCCGCAGACCATCGCCCGCTCGATCGCGATCGGGAATCCCGCCGACGGCCGCTTCGCGGCCACCGCGATCCGGACCACGGGCGGATGGGCCACGGGTGTCTCCGAGACGGCCCTGGTGGACGGCATCAAGCTCCTGGCCGAGACGACCGGCGTCTTCACGGAGACGGCGGGCGGCGTCACCGTCGCGG
>DASSMN010000218.1:0-6662 GCA_035688885.1 Gemmatimonadales bacterium | reverse complement strand
TGGCGCTCGATTCCGATGAGGCCGCCGCACAGGAGCGCCGTGCCGAGATGCTGCCAGAACGCCCGATGCTCGGGGTCGAGGACGGAGGTCGCGTCGACCGGCAGCATGCGGGTCGGGCGGTCAGTCCGCGAGGCGGGCCGGGACGTGCCGGAGGGCCTGCGCGTACTGCGGCCCGACCTCGTCCGCCGAGGCGGGGGCGAAGCCGAGGTCGCGCAACAGGCCGTCCTGCAGGCTGTACACCCAGGCGTGGACCGCCAGGTTGCGCCCGCGCCGCCAGGCGTCCTGCACGATGGTCGTGCGGCAGACGTGGACCGCCTGCTCGATGACGTTGAGCTCGCACAGCCGATCGTACAGTGCGGGAGCATCGCCCAGGAGCTGGAGCTCGTCGGCGTGCCGAGCCGCCACGTCCTGCACGTGGCGCAGCCAGTTGTCGATCAGGCCGAGCGGCCGCGCCTCCCATGCGGCCCGGACCCCGCCGCACCCGTAGTGCCCCACGACCATCACGTGGTCCACTTCGAGGACGTCCACGGCATACTGCAGCACCGAGAGACAGTTGAGATCGGTGTGGACCACCACGTTGGCGACGTTCCGGTGGACGAACATTTCGCCGGGCAGCAGGCCCACGATCTCGTTGGCCGGTACCCGGCTGTCGGAACAGCCGATCCAGAAATACCGTGGGGTCTGCTGGCGGGCGAGCCGCTCGAAGAAATCGGACTCGCGACGGGTCACCGCGGCGGCCCAGGCGCGGTTCCGGGCGAAGAGATCGGCCAGGCGCCGATCGACCTCGGGGGGGAGTTGGTTCGACATGGTGGGAGTATAGTGCTCGACCGTCGCGCGACCTAGGGCGACGTAGCCCGAATCAGGTCGCGGCCGCGCGGACGATCGCACCGAGCCGGGCGAGCAGCGGGAGCTCTCCGTCGGGCAGCCATTCAGCCACCCAGCGAACGGTGCGGCCCGCCCACTCGCGGTCGAGCTCGTGACCCGCGGCCACCTCGGCTCGCCGCGCCGTCAGCTCCGCTACCAGCTGTTGCAGCCGGTCCTGGTCCACCACGCCGCCCGCGGCCAACCGGCGGGCGGCCGCGATGGCCTCGTCGAGAGCGCGCAGCAGAGCCTCGCGGCTCACGGGAGCGCGAGCTCGTAGCGCAGAAAACCGTCATCGAGCCGGTAGCCTTCGGATTCGTACAGCCGCTGGCCGACGGTATTGGTCCGCGCGGTGGCCAGCTCCAGGCCGACGGCACCCGTCTCTTCGGCCAGCTGGCGCGCGCGGCGCATCAGGGCCCGGCCCACCCCGCCCTGCCGCGCCTCGGGAGCGACGTAGAGATCGTTGAGCAGCCACAGCCGGCGCGGCCGCCGCGCGGTCGAGGAGAACAGCGGATAGAGCTGCACGAAGCCGACGCCGCGGCCGTCCCGCTCAGCGAGGAAGATGACCGACTCGCGGCGCGCGAGCCGCTCGGCGATGAAGGCCCGCGCCAGCCCCGGATCGGACGGCTGTTCGTAGAACTGGCGGTAGGCGTCGAACAGGGGCGCCACCACCTCGACATCGTCGGGCCCGGCCTGCCGGATGGTATCAGCCACGCCGCCCCCCTCGGCCCAGCAGGCCTCGCTCCTGCCACAGCCGCTTGAGCAGCTGAATCTGGCCGGTGTGGTAGGCATCGTGCGCCGCGATGCCGAGCACCAGCTCGCCGTAGGTCCAGCGACGGCCTCGGGGGATTTCGGCCAGGCGCTCGGGCGCGACCTCGCGCACCGCCGCGACCAGTCGCTGGTGCTCATTCCGGAGCAGCGCCACATCGCGCGCCCAGGCCCGCTCGTTCGCCGGCTCGGGCTGGGCCGGAAAGTTGGCCGGGCCGCGGGGAAAGCGGGGCGGCTCTCCGGACTCGAGGTGGCGACGCACCGTGTATTTCCAATAGGCGATGTGGAGCGCCAGCTCCCAGATGCTCTTCCGCCGCGGCGTGGGGCGCCACGCGGCGGCGGCCGCGGACACGCCGCGAAGCGCGCCGGCCGGACTGGGGCCGCCGTGCCAATTCTTCCGTCCGGGCGGCGGTTGCAGGTTCCACACGAGCAGGTCGATGTACGCGGAGCCCATGGTGGTCATCCTCAGGGGAGCGGGCGCATGAGCACCAGATCGCGCTGCCGATCGGCGCCGAGCACGAAGATCTGGGTGCCGACTTCGCCGAAGCCGCACTTGCGATAGAACGCGATGGCGCGCGGATTCCGCTCCCAGACGCCAAGCCACAGCGTGCGCGCGCCGGCCGCGTGCGCGCGGGTAGCCGCGGCACGCATCAACTCCTGGGCGAGCCCCTGGCCGTGCCACCGCCGATCGACGTAGAACCGCACGATCTCCATCGGGTCCGGGCCGCCGACGCAGGCCGGTGCCGGCCCACGACCGAGCTGCGCGTAGGCCGCCGGCCGGCCGTCGACCTCCGCCACCAGGGTGACATACCGCGGGTCGGCCAGCTCGGCCGCCTGGAGGGCGGGTGCGAAGTGCTCGAGGACGTACCGCTCCATGTCCTCGGGGGTGTTATACGCGGTGTAGGTCTCCCGGAAGGTCCGCTCCGCCAGCGCCGCCAGCCACGGCGCATCCGACACACCAGCCGCACGGATCACGGCGCTCAGTTCTCCGCGGCGCACCACCAGGTCTCCGCTCACGAGAGATCGATCACGGTGCCGAGGCCGGTGTAGATGTAGCGGCTGCCGAAGCTGCGCGCGAGCGCGGCGAAGGCCGGCTCGCCGGTGCAGTGGCCGGGGGCGATCAAGTCCACCCGCCAGGTGTCGTGCAGCGCGGCGGCGATGCGTGCGATCTCGGCGTCGGGCGTCGCCACCAGATGGAGCCCGCCGAAGATCTCGTGCACGTGGTCGCCATAGCCACGGGTCGCCTCGAGGATCGTTTCGATGCCCGGGTGGGAGCACCCCACCAGCACCACCAAGCCGGTGGGCGTGCGCAGCACCAGCGAGAGCTCATGGAGCTCCAGCGTGCCCGGCGTCTTCGACACGGTCGAGACGAGGGCCACACCGGGCGCGATCTCGGTCAGGGTGTCCACCAGGATGAAATGAGCCGTGGGCCAGACGGTCGAGCTCCGAAGCTGGGCTGGGGTGGCGCCCCCAAAGTACCGCATCCGTGACGGCAGAGTCGTGTCCGGGCGGATGATGGTAGTCGGCACCGGTCCGCCGAACAGCCCGAACCGCTCGTAGGGAGCATAGATCTTCACCGCGGGATTGATGCGCAGGAGGTAGGGCAAGCCGCCGGTGTGATCGCCGTGGCGGTGAGAGATCACGGCGAAATCGAGGTGCCGGAGATCTACCTTGAGCGCGCGGACGTTGCGAGCAAAAATCTCGCCGTCGTTGCCGGTATCGAACAGGATCCGGCGGCCGCCGTACTCCACCAGGGCGGCGAAGCCCCAATCGGGCGTGAGGCCCGCCCGGTCGCCGAACGCATCGTACAGAATCGTGATCCGAGCGACGGGAGGACTCGCTGCCGCCGGCACCGATACCCCGAGAAGCAGGGCGACCACCGAGGAGATCGGTCGCATGGCTACGCTCCGGATGAGATTGCTCGAACGACACCTCGCTCGAGTCGTGACTCCGTCATATCCCGTACCGCTCGCGCAGCACGCCCAGGTGATGAATCGGATGACCCAGGATGATCCACGCCAGCGCGCGCACGCTGAACGGGGACTCACTGGCGCGGCCCCGCCGGGTCCAGGCTTCGGGGGGCAGGTGACGGAACAGCGCGAGCGATGCCCGCCGGACGTCGGCGAACTCGGCCACCAGCCCGGCGAGCGGCACCGCATCCGCGCCCGATTCCGGCGCATAGGCGTTCTCGTCGAAGCCCGGGAGCGGGGTCGTGTCGGCCCGGGCAATCCGGAGCGCGCGGTAGGCCATGATCCGCTCCGTGTCGCTCAGGTGGCACACCAGTTGGCGGACGCTCCACTTGCCTGGGGCGTAGCGATGCCCCCCCTTGGACTCGGGGACGTCGCGAAACCGGGCCAGCACCTCCTCGCGCTGCCGGTCGAGCTGGTCGAGGATGTCGACGCCTGCCGGCACCAGGGCGGTATAGCGCCCGTAGTACGGCGCGTACTCATCGGCGGCCGGCGGGGTTATCGCGGTGGCGGGAGCGGTCATGTCGGCGCTCTTCTCCGGTCAAACCGGTGTGCGGGGTTGCGGAACTGGACCCGGCCGTGTATTTTGCGGGCACTTCTGCCTCGCCGGCAGAGCAGCGTAGCCAAGATCCAGGGACAGTTTACGGGGAGCTGGCGGAGTTGTCGCTGGCTCCCCTTTTGTATTGCTGCCGATTGGCAGCGGCCTGGCGTGAGGGCGATATCACGCAGATCGCGTAGTCGGGTGGTGCAGCATCACCAGCTCCGATTACAGCACACAAGGAGTAGGAACAATGCGCACCACCGGCACGGTCAAGTGGTTCAATGACGCCAAGGGCTTCGGCTTCATCACGCCCGAAGGCGGCCAGAAGGACTGCTTCGTCCATCACTCGGCGATTCAGGGTCAGGGGTTCAAGACTCTGGCCGAGGGCGAGCGGGTCGAGTTCGACGTCGTGCAGGGCCAGAAGGGCCCGGCGGCCGAGAACGTCGTGAAGCTCGGACGATAAGCGACCGATAGCCATTCAACGGCCGGCTCGGGGTCACCCGGGCCGGCCGTTGTCGTGGTCGTCCCACCGCACCTCGGCGCCGACGGCCACCGGCCCGTCGTCCAGCACCTCGCCAAAGCTGCCCCCGCCCCAGCCCACCTTCATGGCCTCGCGCAAACCCGGCAGCGCCTCGTCCATGCGCTCGCAGGGACGGGTCTCGCCCAGGACTCGGATGCGGCATTCGCCGACCCGGAGGATCCGATTGCGCTGGCCCGCCAGGCTCAGCCCGCTGACCATCAGGTTGGCCCGGCGCGCGCTCGGCGGTACCGCGCCGGCCAGCTCGCGCATGAGCCGGTCCCAGACCTCGCGCTCGATGATGGTCACCTGACGGCGGCGGCCCTGGTCGGCGTTGCCGACCAGGCCGCGTCCCGCCACCAGCGTCGCTCCCGCCACTGGATCCATCGGCCCCCGGTGCGCGCGCTTGATCCAGATGGCCTCGAGACGGCCGCTCACCGCGCGACCCCGGAACCAAGCATGTTGCGCCGGCGATAGGCGCCGCACGTCGGATCACCCGCGCGCCGCTCGCCGTGGAGCGGCGGCTGCCAGGCATCGGCGGCGGCCGTATCGGCCGCCGAGCGCGTATCGGCGTAGCGGGCGCGGCACTCGGCCACCACTTCGGTCAGGTCGGCGCGCATGACCTGGAGCCGATGGGTGCGCGCGACCACCACGGGTAGCAGCGCCACCACGACGGCCACCACCAGCAGCACGATCACCAGGCGACGGGCATCGGTCATCGTCGGCTACCCGTCGCGATGCACGGTGGCAGGTGAGAAGGCCGGCAGGCACACGGCGATGTATTCGGCGCCGCCCGGCTCGGGACTGGCGTACCGCACCCATTCACCTGGATGGGTCACCACGGCCTGTCCGGCCCGCACCTCGAGCGCGCCGCCTTGGTGCTCCACCGTGAGCAGCCCGCGCAGGACCACCGTGATCTCCTCGAACTCCGGCCGCTGCCCCGGCTCGACCCACCCCTCGGGCGACACCATCCGGGCAACGCTCACCGCGCCATGCCCCGAGTTGACCCGGCCGGCGTACTCCTCGATGCGCTTGGGAAGATTGCCGGCGGCCTCGATGATCGTTGGCGAGGCAATGAGGGTGGGCATCACGCTGCTCCGGGTGGAGGGGTTCGACGACGCCCGAAAGCTAGCCGGCCCCCTCCCACCTGCCCACACGCAGGCTGAGTGGCCAGCGAACCCGGCGGACCCCCGTGCCCCAGGGCCGCTCGAGCTCACGGGCCAGGTCGACAACCGGATCGAAGCCGCGTTGGCTTGCGAACCGATGGGTGGCCGACCAGGTACGGACGTACGCAAGGAACGCCGGCAGCGGCCACTCGAGGGACATGTCGAAGTTGGGCGCATCCAGCTCGGCGAACGGGAACTCGATCGTGCGGTAGCCGGTCTCCACCAACCGGCGTTCGGGCGGCCAATAGGGGCCCACGACCGAGCCGTAGAACGACTCCATGTGTCGGTCGATCTCCGGATCGTCGAGGCGCTGATTGCCGTAGGTCCACACCGCGATCACGCCGCTCGCCCGAAGCACCCGCCGCGCCTCGTCCCAGAAGGCCGGCAGCGGCAGCCAGTGAAGTGCCTGGGCCACGGTGACGAGGTCGACCGAGCTGGGCGCGAGCCCACTCGCTTCGGCCGGCGCGGCATAGCGGCGGATGCGCGGATGCGCGGGCAGCCGGCCGATCTGCTCGCCGCTTGCGTCAGTGGCGACCACCTGCTCGAAGTAATCGGCGAGCGGCACCGCGGCCTGGCCGTTGCCCGCGGCGCAGTCCCAGGCCACGCTGCGCGCCGGCGCTAGCTCCGCCAGGTACGCGAACAGCGCCCGGGGGTAGGTCGGCCGGGCAGCCGCATAGTCGGCCGCGATGGCGGAAAAGTGATCGGCGAACGGCTTCAGCGTTGCACCAGGACCACGCCGCCCACGACCAGCACGGCGCCCAGAATCCGGAGCGGGTTCACCGGATGGACCGCAAAGCCCACCCAGCCGTAATGATCGATCAACAGCGACGCCACCATCTGCC
>DASSMN010000003.1:0-15809 GCA_035688885.1 Gemmatimonadales bacterium | reverse complement strand
GGAAGGCTGGTATGGGAAGCCGTGGGCCTGCCTCCAGGGTGCGCGCGCGGCCACCGGCGATCTCCTGCTGTTCACCGACGCCGATACCACGCACGGTCCCGAGCTGCTGGGCCGAGCAGTGGCGGCGCTCGCGCTCGAGCGCGCCGACCTGGTAACGGTGGCGCCCCATCAGCGCTGCGTCACGTTGTGGGAGCGGCTCATCATGCCGCAAATCTGGCTGCTGCTGGGGCTCCGGTATCACCCCAAGCGAGTGTCCCACGCCCGGCGGGAGCGCGATGCGATCGCCAATGGGCAATTCATCCTGACCAGCCGCGAGGCCTACGAGGCGGTGGGCACGCACGAGGCGGTTCGGCACGAGGTGGCCGAAGACCTGGCGCTGGCGCAGGCGTACCTGCGGCACGGGCGGCGGATTCACTTTGCGTTCGCCCAGCGGTTCATGGAGACCAGGATGTACCACAGCCTCCCCCATCTGATCGAAGGATGGTCCAAGAACATGTACCTGGGAGGACGCCGCTCATTTCCGGACGAGCCGGTACGGCGGGCGCTGGTGCCGATCCTACTGGTCTCCGTGTTTCTGTTCTGGCTGGTACCACCCGGAGCCGTGCTGGCAGCGGTCGCGGGCCTGAAGCTCGGCGGGCTGCTTCCGGCGGCCGGATTGGCGATCGGGCTGTCGGCTCTATTCTGGGGCCTGGTGTCGGTCGGGATGGAGATCCCGGTCGTCTACGGGCTGGGTTACCCCGCCGGGGCCGCGGCCGCGCTGTATATCGCGCTCCGGTCGATCTGGCGCGGCGAGCGACGGGTGGAGTGGCGCGGGCGGGTGTATGGAACGGAGGCGGGACAGGGCGAGCAGTCGCCCTGAGGATGGAGCGCCCGCTGTCGTCTGAACCGAAGCGAGGGATGTTCTCCGCCGGTACTCGATTCGGTCGACCAGATCCCTCACTTCGCTCGGGTTGAGGGCTCGGGAGCCTGCCCTCAGCTCCCCAGCCGATCCACCACGACTTCCTGCGCCGGGATGCGTCCGCCAAGCACCCGCCCTGCCGGATCCACCCGGAGGTGGAACTCGACCGAGCCGATCGCCAGCGCCAGCGAATCGGCGCCCATCGGCGAGAGTTTGGCGTCGAGCGTCTGCCCACCACCCAGGTTGAACAGCGGCACCCGTGCGCCCGCCGGGCCGGCCGCGCGCGACCGGCGTACCGCCTGCTCGAGCAGCGCGAACGAGAGGTTGAGGTACGGCACCGCACCGCGCTCGGTGCCGAAGAGGCGGGTCTGCATGCCGTGGTTGGTCACGTCGTCCACCGCGGCGCTGTCGGCCTTGAAGATGACGCGCGCTCGCTGCAACACTCTGCCCCGCTTCTGCCCGCTGTCGGGCTTCTCCTGAACGGTGACCTCGATCAAGGCCACGGAGGCGTCGGGAGCGACCACCGCCTGATACAGCTGTGCGGTGCCTTTCTGATCGCGCATGGCCAAGCTGCCTTCCAGCTCCGTGGCGGTGCGCGAGAAATGCTCGACGGCGACGGTGTCGCTGGCATGGCGAATCACGAAGGTGCCGCTGTCGGGCACGGCGGTCTGGCCGGCGCAGGGCAGCGCGGCGACCGTGAGCGCCAGGAGCGCGGTCAAGGTTCCGGTCGGGAGCGTCATAGCGTGCAGGATAAGGGGCGCGGCCGCGGGCGTCCAGCAGCGTAGATCGGCGCCCGGCCGCGAGGGAACGGTAGGACCTGGAGAGCCGCACCGCACCATCGTCGGTCGTGCTTTCCCGTTCGCCTGCTGTTCCCGAGCTCGGCGCAGTCCTGGCGGGGCTCGACTCGCTCGAATCCCTCCGCCGCCTGGTGGCCACCCTGGGGCACGAGCCGCTGGCCGACGTGGTGCCCGCGCTCACGCAGCGGGGCGCGGGAGGGCCGGCGCTGGTGGTTGGTCGAGCCGGCGACTTCCCCTGGTTCGCGGTTGCAGGCGCGCCCGCCGAGCGGGCGGCACGGCGGCTCGCTCGGCGGCTGGTGGCGCGCGGCCGGAGCGCCGGGGTGCTGGCGCTCGATGGGGCTTCCCGGCGGCTGGGCGTCGCCGTGGCCTTCGCGGGAACCCCCAGCCTCGAGGTCGAGCTCGACAGCGCTGCGCCGTCGGCGCTCGCCTCCCTGGCCAGGCTCGGCGGAGGAATCGGCGGCGGCGCCCTGGCCTACGCCGCCCATGCCGCCGAGGCCTTGAGCGGCGAGGCCGTCGGGCGTCGATTCTTCCGCGAGTTCCGGCTGACACTCGACGCAATCTCGGCCGCGCTGCCCTCCCGTCTCCGCGGCGAGGAGCGTCGCAGTCTCGCGTTGCTCCAGCTCACCCGCGTGCTCTTTCTCTACTTCATCCAAGCCAAGGGCTGGCTCGGCGGGCGCGAGCGGTTCCTCGCCGAGTCGGTGGACGGGTGCCTGGCCCGCAGGCGGCACATCCACCGCGACCTGCTCCGGCCGCTGTTCTTCGGGACCCTCAATCGACCCGCGTCGGAGCGAAGTCGCGGGGCGCTCAAGTTCGGCCCCATGCCGTTTCTGAATGGCGGCCTGTTCGAGCCCCATCCACTGGAGCGCTCCGTTCAGGCCGACATCCCCAACGCCGTCTGGCGGGACGCCTTCGACCGGCTGTTCGAGCGCTTTCACTTCGTCGTCGCCGAAGGGGGCCAGTCGGGCGGCATCGCGCCGGACATGCTCGGGCGGGTGTTCGAAGGGGTAATGGCACCGGACGCGCGGCGGGCAACCGGCACCTACTACACGCCCGCCGCGCTGGTGCGGGCCCTGGTGGAAACCGCCGTAGTCGGACTGATCGCGGGGCGCGGCGGGTGTTCGGAGTCCGTCGCCGAGCGGGGGCTGGCCCAGCGCGACCCGACGATGCTGGCCCGGCTCGATGGGCTCACGCTCCTCGATCCGGCCGCGGGCTCGGGCGCGTTCCTGCTCGGCGCGCTCGAGTATCTCTCCTCGCTAGTCTCTACCGTGGCGGGCCAAGTCAGCGCCGCCCGACGGCGCATCCTTCAGCGAACGCTGTTCGGCGTCGATCTCAGCGCCACCGCCGTCCGTCTCACCGAGCTCCGGCTCTGGCTGTCGGTCATCGCCGATGATCCCGCGGATCGGCCGAGCGCGGTGGATCCGCTACCTAACCTCGACTGTCTGGTGCGCCAGGGCGACAGCCTGTTCGACCCGGCGGGCGGGCGGCTGCGCCTGGCGCCCATCGATCAGCCGCTCGCCCTGGCGGTCGCCGCGGCACGACGCGAGCTGGTTACCGCCACCGGCAGCCGGAAGCGCGCGTTGGTGCGGGAGCTGCGGGCGGCCGAGTGTCGCGCCGCCGATGCCGCGCTGCTCCGCGCCGAGGCGGAGGGACGCGCTCGGGTCCGGGAATTCCTCCACGCCGCCAGGAGCGAGGACCTGTTCGGACAGCGACGCGGCGTTGACCGCGAGCTGCGGCAGCAGCTGGCCGCGGAGCGGCTCGAGCTCCGAACCCTCCGACACATGCGTCGGGCCATGGCGCGGGATCGCGAGCTGCCGTGGTTCCAGTACCAAAGTCACTTCGCCGACGTGTTCGCGGCCGGCGGCTTCGATCTGGTAGTCGGCAATCCGCCGTGGCTCCGCGCGGAGGACATCCCGCCGGCCACGCGCCGCCAGCTGGCGGGTCGCTACCGCTGGTGGCGCGGCGCGCGCACCGCGTTCGGCCACCGGCCCGACCTGTCGCTCGCGTTCCTGGAGCGGGCGACGGAGCTGGTCGCTGCCGGTGGGGTCGTGGCGCTGCTGGTGCCGGCCAAGCTCGCCACCGCCCAGTACGGTGCGGCTGCGCGCCACGATCTGGCGTCCGCCGTCACGCTGCTTCGCGTCGCCGACCTCACCGACCATCCACTGGCCGCGTTCGATGCCACCGTGTATCCGCTCGCGCTGGTCGCCCGCAAGGCGACACCGCCGCGCGGACACCGGGTTCGGACCGCCCTGACAGGGCCCGGCCGCCGGGCGGTGGCGCAAAACCGGCTCCGCGGCGGCGGGCCGTGGATTCTTCACGCCGACCGCGCAGGGCAGGTGGCCGCCCGGATCGCGCGAGAGCAGCCGAGGTTAGGCGACCGCCTCGTCTGCCAGCTCGGCGTCAAGACGGGCGCCAATCGCATCTTCCTCGACCCGCCGTCAAGCGTCGAGACCGAGCTGCTCCGCTGGGCCGTGCGCGGTCGGGACCTGCGTCCGTTCCACGCGCGTCCCGCCCGCCGGCTGCTGTGGCCGCAGGACAGTGCCGGTGCGCCGCTGGCCCAGTTGCCGTCAGGCGCAGCCGCCTACCTGCTCCCGCTCGAGCCGGAGCTTCGAGCGCGGGTGGATTACGCCGGCGGGCCCCCCTGGACCTTGTTTCGGACCGCCGCCGCGACCGCTCGCTATCGGCTGGTCTGGGCAGACCTGGGACGCCGGCTCACCGCGTGCGCGCTCACCGACCCTCAGGACGCCTGCCTCATCCCGCTCAACACCTGCTACGTCGCCCGGGCCCGCTCCCGCCCCGAGGCCGAGCGTCTGGCCGCCTGGCTCAACTCTGCCTGGCTTCGGGCCCTCGCCCGACTGGGCGCGGTGCCCGCATCGGGCGGCTACCACCGTTATACCGCCGCCCTGGTGAGCCAACTCCCATTGCCCGCCTCGGTCCTGACCGACGACGCGCTGCTGGCCGCCGGGCGGGCGGCCCGCGCGGGCGACCCCGTGCAGGAGGCCATCGATGACATCGCCGCCGCGCATCTGGCGCTCTCCACCCGCGAGCGGAGCGCACTGGCCCGCGTGGTGGCCGCCGGTCCCGCGCCTCGTCGCTGAATCGCTCGCGGCGGTCGCCGATCCGCTGCGCACCGCACTCGCGCCCCGTCCAGCCGCGCCGGCGTCGGAGGTGGCGCGGGCACTCGCGCGAAGTCTGCTACCGGTCGAGGCTGCCGTAGCGCCGCCGGCGTGGCTCCTGCCCGGGCAACTCCGAAGCTTCCGCCGAGCAGTGGCGGCGCTCGATCGATTCGGCGGCGCACTCGTGGCCGACGCGGTGGGCAGCGGCAAGACCTATGTAGCGCTGGCTGTAGCCGCTGCGCGACGTCGCACCGCGGTGTGTCTCGTCCCGGCGATGCTTGCGAGGCAATGGAGCGAGGTGGCCCGGCGGCTCGACGTGAAAGTCGAGATCGGCACCCACGAGCAGGCCAGCCGGGGCCGGCTGCCCGAGATCCGGACGGGGCTGGTGATCATCGACGAGAGCCATCATTTCCGGAACCCGCGCACCCGTCGCTACCGTCACACCGCGCCGTGGCTGCTGGGCCGACAGGTGCTGCTGCTGAGTGCCACGCCGATCGTGAACCGCCTCGAGGATCTGGCCCACCAGCTGCTGCTCGGCGTGCGGGACGACGCCCTCATCGCCGACGGGATCGCGTCTCTCCGGGCAGCCTTGGCGGAGGGCGGTAGCGCCAGCGCCGTGGGCCACCTGGTCATCGAAGACCCGGCGGAGGCGGGCCTCCGGCCGGCGCGCAGCACCGGCGTGTGTCCGGCCACCGCGCGCGAGGAGGCCGGGGCGCGAAGGCTGCTCGAAAGTCTGGACGGGCTGCGGCTCTCGCTCCACGCCCCCATCGCCGCGCTCATCCGGTCGGTGCTGCTTCGCGCCGCGGCCTCGAGCCCGGCGGCCCTGGCCACGGCGCTTCGCCGTTATCGCGGACTCCTCCTCCACGGAGCCGATGCCCGTCGCGCCGGCCGCTCGCTCGGCCGGGCGGAGCTGCGCGAGTTCGCCGGCGAGCTGGATGACCAGCTGGTGCTCTGGGAGTTGGTCTCCGATGGTCAGGCCACGCTGGAGCTGGCGCTCGACGACCTCGACGCGATCGCCGGCGTCCTCCGCACCTGTGCGGAGGCCGCCGAGCCTGACGACAAACTCGGTCGGCTGCGATCGCTCTTGTCCGACCGGCGGACCACCCTGGTCTTCACCACTCGTCGAGAGACCGTCCGCTACCTGCGCGACCGGCTCGACGGGTCGGTGGCCTGGTGCACGGGCGATCGATCGGGACTGGGGCATGCCGGCGCCGCGCGGGCGGCCGTGATGGGGTGGTTCCAGGAGCCGGGGGCGCACCCCATGCCTCGCTGCCTGGTGACCACCGACGTCGCGGCCGAGGGGCTCGATCTCCGCCGCGCCGAGCGAGTGGTGCATTACGATCTGCCGTGGACGCCGATGCGGGTCGAGCAGCGGGAAGGTCGGGCCGTGCGGTTGGGCTCTACCCATAACCGCATCGAGGTCATCCGGTTCGCGCCCCCGCCGTCGCTGGAGGCGGCGCTCGGCCTCGAGCGGCGCCTGGCCAGTAAAGCCGCGCTGCCTGAGCGGGCGGGGCTCGGCGCGAGGGGAGCGCGGCTCTGGCGCTGGCGTACGCTGCTGGCTGATCGAGTCGGCGCCGGAACCGCCGTCGGCGGGGTCGCGACGGTCACCGGCACCGGGCATCGGGGTGTGCTGGCCGGGTTCAGGCTGGTGCGTCGAGGGGATGAAACAGTCGGAGCGGACGCCAGTGCGGTTGGCTGGCTGAGTCACGACGGAGTGTGGTCGGAGGACCCAGGCGTCGTCGGCGAACGCGTGCTGGCGGCATGCGGGTCGGCGTCTCGGCCGGTCGACCCCACCGCGCTGCGAACGGCCCTCGATGCCCTGACCGCACCGATTCGCGCTCGGCTCTCGCTCGCGGCCGGCCGCCGCTGGCTGGCCGGCGAGCCGAGCGCTGCTGCCCGGGGGGTGGCGGATCGGCTGAGTCAGGCGGTCGCCGACGCCGCGCGCCGGCGCGATCGACGAATGCTGGCACGGCTGGAACGGGCCCTGAGGTTCGTCGCGGGCGGGCACACCGCAGGCGAGAGCATGCTGCTGGACCGCATGGCGGGAACCTCGACGGCCGAACTGCTGGCGTGGCTGGATCGAGTACCGGCCACCGAATCGCGCAGCGATACGGTCGAGGTGCGGCTCACCGGTGTGATCGTGTTCGAGGCCTAGCGGCGCTACGCGAGGTGAATCCGGCCGCCCTTCGTCCCACCCTCGCCACGAAACTCGAAGTGGTGGTCGTCGAGAATTCGCTCGGGGAGCGAGCGTGTGGCGCGCTCCTGGCGGAGGAAGCGGGCCAACAGGTGCTCGGCCAACGTGGCGGCGGTATACCACACCCCGGGCTCCACGCCCGGATAGAGCTCCGCGTACTCCGGCTTGAGGCGAGCCTCTCGAAGCGGGGTATCGGTCGTCATGGATGCAGCGGGGAGCGGTCGAGGCGCCGCGCGCCCGGATCGCTCCACTCGTCCATGGTCAGGTGCCAGATGTGCCAGGCTTCTTCCACCGCCGTCTGCCTGGTCTCGGCGTGCGGCCCATCACCTTCGCGGCGCCCGCTATAGATGATCGCGGCCATGATAGCCACGAGCTCGGTCGGTTGCATGAAGCGGTCTCCCAAGTGAGCTGGTCAGCATAGAAACCCCGGCCACCGCGCGCAACCGGGGGCCGCCGGGCTACGTTTCCGCGCATGCCTTCCCTGCAAACCTTTCTGTTCGATCTCGACGGCACCCTGATCGACTCGGTGCGGCTCATTCTCGACAGCTACCACCACACCCTCGCCGCCCATGGACTGCCTCCCCGGAGCGACGAGGAGTGGCTCCGGGGCGTAGGCACTCCGCTCACGGCGCAGTTCGCCGAATGGAAGGACCAGGGCATGCTCGAGGCGCTGGTCGCCACCTATCGCGCCTACAATCTTGCCCACCACGACCGCATGGTCACCGTCTATCCGGGCGTGGTCGCCGCCGTCGGGGCGGTGCGGCAGGCGGGCCGTGCCACCGGCCTGGTCACGAGCAAGAACCGCATGGGTGCGCTGCGCGGCCTGGCAGTGGCCGGGCTGGAGCCGCTGATGGACGTGCTGGTATGCGCGGACGAAGTCACCAACCCCAAGCCCCACCCGGAGCCGGTCGAGAAGGCGTTGACCCTGCTGGGTACACCGGCGTCGACGGCGGTGTACGTGGGGGACAGCATCCACGATATGGTGGCGGGGCGGGCGGCGGGCGTTCGCACGGCGGCGGCGCTGTGGGGCCCCTTCGGTCGCGAGCACCTCGCCGGGGCGACGCCGGACTACTGGCTCGAGTCTCCGGCCGACCTGGTCACGCTGCTCGACGTTGCGTAAGCGGGACCGAGCCCACGAGGCGCCCCGAATCAGGGCTGGCCGTCGAGGATTTCGCGGGTCCGTCGGATCAGCTGCTCCACCGTGAAGGGCTTCTCCACGAAGCCGGTACCCGGCGGCATCGTGCCGTCGGAGGTCACGGCTCGCTCGCTGTAGCCCGACATGAACAGCACCTTCATGGCCGGGTGGTGAGCGCGGACCCGCTCGACCATTTCCCGGCCGCCCATCTCGGGCATCACCAGGTCCGTGATCACCAGGTCGATTTTGCGCCCGCCCTCGTCCAGGATGCGCAGGGCCTCCCGCCCGTGCCGAGCCTCGACCACCTCGTAGCCGTGCCGCTCGAGCAGCCGGCGCGCCGATGAGCGAACGGCGGCTTCGTCCTCGACCAGGAGCAGGGTCTCGTTCCCGGTAGGCAGGCCGCGACGATCGGGCTGTCCCGGGCTTGCGGGTCCGGGGCCCGCCTCATGGCGCGGCAGGAAGATCGTGAACGTCGCCCCCTGTCCGGGCGCGCTCTCCACCGCGATATGCCCGCCGCTCTGCTCCACGATGCCGTACACGGTGGACAGACCGAGGCCGGTGCCCTTGCCGGCCTCCTTGGTGGTGAAGAACGGATCGAAGATCCGGGCCTGGGTCGGCACGTCCATGCCGATCCCGGTGTCGCGCACCGAGAGCGTCACGTAGCCGCCCGGCCGGACGCCGTTCGCGCGAGCCTCGTCCGTCGCGTCGAGCCGCCGATTGGCGGTGCCAATGGTCAGCGTTCCGCCATGGGGCATCGCGTCGCGGGCATTCACGACCAGATTGACCAGCACCTGCTCGAGCTGCCCGGGGTCGGCCAGGACGTACCACAGCCCGGGATCGAGCTCGGTCTCGAACACCACATCCGCCCCGAGCAACCGGTGCAGCATCGCGTCCAGCTCGGTAACGGTGGCGTTGAGCGACAGCACGCGCGGCTGCAGCACCTGCCGGCGGCTGAAGGCCAGCAGCTGGCGGGTGAGCCCCGCGGCGCGCTGACCGGCATGCCGGATCTGCTCCAGATCGCCGCGGAGCGGGTCGCCCTCGCGGAGCTCCTGGAGCATCAGCTCGCTGTAGCTCAGGATCCCGGTGAGCAGATTGTTGAAGTCGTGCGCGATGCCACCCGCAAGCTGGCCCACCGCCTCCATCTTCTGCGCGTGACGCAGCTGGGCCTCGCTGCTCCGGAGCGCGGCTTCGGCCGCGCGCTGATCGGTGATGTCCTGGTGCACCAGAATCGCGCCGATGATCTCGCCGCTCAGGCTCCGGAGCGGCACCGCGGAGTTGAGGATGGTCTTCCGCGCCCCGTCGAACGCCTCGATGTCCACGGCTTCGTTGAGGGTGGTCTCGCCCTTGAGCACCGCGCGGGTCGCCGCCCACTCCTCCCGCGCGACCGGCTCGCCCGAATCCGCCCACCACCCGCGATACGCCTCGCCCTCCTCGAGACCGAGGTAGCGGGGGCCGCCCCAGATGGCCCGGCCGGCCGGATTGCCGAACATGATTCGCCCCTCCTGGTCCAGCACCCAGACGCCGATCGGCAGGTTGTCGAGCACCTGCTCCAGCAGCCGGGTGCCCCGTGCCAGCGCCTCCTGGCTCCGGTCCCGTGCGATGGCGATCTCCGCCATCCGCGCGGCCAGCTCGACCACCTGCCGGTCGGCCTCGTCCGGGTGGTGCGCGGCGCCATGATGGATCTCGAACACGCCGACCAGCGAGCCGTCACCGGCAAACAGCGGCATGGCCCAGGCGGCGGAGACGCCGGCGTCGCGGAGTGCGGCGATCCAGCGCTCCGAAGCTCCGGTGGCGAGCTCCTGGTACTCCACGGTTTCGCGCCGGGTAGCGGCCAGCGGAGCGAGTCCTGCCCCCGGCTCGATCGGGAGCGAGGCTAACGTGTCCCGAAGGTGGGCCGGGAGGCTCGGGGCGGCGGCGAGCCGGAGCTCCCGCGTGTCGGCGGCGACCACGAAGATCCCCGCGGTCAGATGGCTGCCGTGGGTCTCGGTGAACCTGACGACCCGCTCCAGCACCGCGCCCAGATCGAGGCCTGCGGCGATCTGTTCCAGCAGCCGGGCTTGCCCGGCCGCCAGCTGCGCCGCGTAGGTCTCCTCGGTTCGGTCCACCACGCTTCCGACCATCCGCACCGCGTCGCCCGCGTCGTCCCGCACGATCGCGGCGCGGTCGACCAGATGTGCGTAGGTGCCGTCCGCGCGGCGGAAGCGATACTGGTCGCGCCAGGACTCGGCACCGGTGGCGATGGCGGCGTGGATCCCGCTCACCACGCGCTCGCGATCGTCGGCGTGGAGCCGTTCGTACCACCAGGACGCCGACGCGCTCCGCCCTGACCGGTGGTAGCCCAGCCTGCCGGCCGCGTGCTCGGTCCACACGAGGCGGTCGGTAAGGAGGTCCCAGTCCCACAGCGCGTCGTTCCCAGCCTCGGCCGCGAGCCGGGAGCGCTCCTCCCGCTGTCGCACATCCTCCTCGGCGAGTTTGCGGTCGGTGATGTCCTGATAGGCCACGTGAAGGGGTCCGTCCGGCAAGGCCGTGACAGTGGCCAGTACCCAGATCGGCTCCTCACCCTCGCGGAGCAGCCGCTTCTCCGACCGGTAGCTACCCGCCTCGCCCGCCCGCAGCAGCCGAATCGCCTCCTGGTCGGCGGAGCGGTCGGCCGGATAGGTGAAGGCGTCGGCGGGACACCCCGCCATCGCCTCGGGGCTGGTGCCGAGCAGCGTCGCGAGGGCGCGGTTGACCCGGAGCCAGCAGCCGTCGGCGCGCACCAGGCCCATGGGCAGGTCCGCGGCGTCGAACACCGAGGCCGCCGGATCGGCCGGTACTGGCCGGTCTCGCTGCGATTCGTGGAATGTCAGCTCCGGCTGGCGGGTGGTGGAGCGCAGCTCGAGTTCGGTCGCGACGGAGGCCGCCAGATCGGCGAGGAGCGTCAAGTCCCGCGGCGACCACATCCGAGGCAGGTGATCCACCACGCAGAGCGCCCCGACCGGCGGGCCGCCGTTGACGGTCAGGGGGACTCCGGCGTAGGCGATCCAGCGCAGCTCGCGCACTGCCGGGTTCCCCCGCACCAGCGGGTGACGACGAGCGTCTTCCACCACCAGCGGCGCCCCGGTGGCCACCACGTGGCGGCAGAACGAATAGGACAGCGGCGTGCTCCGACGAATGGCCCAGGGCTCGGGCAAGCCTATGGCGCTTTTGAAGAAGGCGCGGTCATCCCCGACCAGCGTCACCAGCGCCACCGGGGCACCCAGCAGGCGCGAGGCCAGGCGGGTGAGCCGGTCGAACGCTTCCTCGGGTGGACTGTCGAGGAGAGTGGGTGCCGGTGTCTGGGTCATGAGTCAGGCACGCGTATGCGGGGGAGCGGGCCGGCGCTGAGCGGCGGACCCGGGGAATCTGGGGAGGAAACCCCGGGCGTCAAGGAACGCTCACACCGAGGGTGCGAGAGCCCCCCAGCGGCGTTATCTTGCCGCGGCCCGTTACCCGGACGTTACAATGCGCCTGCTTCCCCGCGACGAGAAGTTCTTCGACCTCTTCACCTCGGTGGCCACCTACACCGTGGAGGCCGCCCGGATGCAGCAGGAACTGCTGCGGACCGACCAGGCGCGCCGCGGCGTCATCGTGGACCAGATCAAGCGCCTGGAACATCAGGCCGACCAGGTGACCCACGACGTGGTGAGCCGGCTGGATCGCGTGTTCATCACCCCGCTCGACCGGGAGGATATCCACGCGCTGGCCTCCCGCCTGGACGACGTCATCGACCTCATCGACGGCACCTCCCGCCGGCTGCACATCTTCCACGCCGGCACCGCGCCCGACGGAGCCATGCTCATCGCCGACGTGATCGTGCGGGCCACCGAGCAGCTGCTGGTGGCCGTCGGGGCGCTGGAGAAGAACAAGAACGGGACGGTGCTCAACGCCTGCGTGCAGGTCAAACGCCTCGAGGAAGAGGGCGACTCACTGTACCACCAGTGGCTCGCCAAGCTGTTCGAGGGCCAGCCTGACGCGCTGGCGGTGATCAAGTGGAAGGAGATCTACGACAACCTGGAGAAGACGCTGGACTACATCGAGGACGCCGGCAACGTGCTGGAATCGATCTCCATCAAGCACGCGTGACCATGTCCCACGATGTGGCGTACGTCGTGGCGATCGTCGCGGTCGCGCTGGTCTTCGACTTCATCAACGGATTCCACGACAGCGCCAATTCCATCGCGACGGTGGTCTCGACCCGGGTACTCTCGCCGGGCGTGGCGGTGGTGTGGGCGGCGGTGTTCAACGTGCTGGCGGCGTTCGTGGTCGGGACGGCGGTGGCCAAGACCATCGGCAAGGGACTGATCGAGCCGTCGGTGGTAGACCCCAACCTGATCCTCAGCGCGCTGATCGGCGCCATCGTCTGGAACCTCATCACCTGGTATGTCGGCCTCCCGAGCTCCTCGAGCCACGCGCTGATCGGGGGCCTCGGCGGTGCGGCCATTGCGAAGGCCGGGTTTCCCGCGCTCCAGCTCAGCGGGTGGGTGCTGCCGGTGGCCTTCATCTTCGTCTCGCCCCTGCTCGGCCTTGCGCTCGCGCTGGGCCTGACCGTGGCACTCTCGTGGCTGCTCAAGAGTGCGCCGCCCGGCCCGGTCGACCGCGTCTTCCGACGGCTGCAGCTGGTCTCCGCGGCGCTCTATTCGCTGAGCCACGGAGCCAACGACGCGCAGAAGACGATGGGCATCATCGTCGGCCTGCTAGTCTCGACGCAGACGGTGTTCGTCCATGAGCAGGGGCTGCTGCGACACCTCTACGTGCCGACGGCGGATCGGATCCCGCTCTGGGTGGAGATGGCGGCCTACACCGCGATCGGCCTGGGGACGGCCATGGGCGGTTGGCGTATCGTTAAGACCATGGGCAGCCGGATCACCAAGCTGCGTCCCTTCGGCGGGTTCTGCGCGGAGACGGCGGGCGGGATCTCGATCCTGATCGCGTCCCAGCTGGGCGTCCCGGTGAGCACCACGCATACGATCACGGGCGCGATCGTCGGCGTGGGCGCGGCCCAGCGGGTCTCGGCGGTACGGTGGGGCGTGGCCACGAGAATCGTGTGGGCCTGGATCCTCACGATCCCGATGGCCGCCGCCATTGCGGCGGTATCGTATTTAGTGCTGAGGAAGTAAGCGAGGACGGAAGGACGGGAAGACGGAAGGACGGTAGGACCGGCACACCTCGCGGACCACGCTGCCCGATGCGGCGCGCTGGCAGGTCCTTCCGTCCTTCCGTCCTTCCGTCTTTCCGTCCTCTGACCTACGCCACCCTTCGCCCCACCCCGGCCGTCACCGCCGCCCGGTAATCATCCAGCAGCTGATCGTAGACTTCGCCCCACTGGCGGGCTCCGGCAGTCGCCCGGGCGCCGTTCGCCAAGCGGTGTCGGAGCGACGGGTCGGCCAGGAGACGCCGGAGCCCGTCGGCAATGGCGGGTGCGCTGTCGGGCTCGACCAGCCACGCGTTGCGCCCATGCTCCGCGAACTCGAGCACGCCTCCCCCCGCCGCCACGATCGGTGGCAAGCCGGAGCCCATGGCCTCGAGCAGCGAGTTGCCGAAGGTCTCGGTCGGCGAGGGGAAGGCAAAGATGTCGGCCGAGGCGTAGGCGGCCGACAGGGCCTCGCCCTGGAGCAGACCGGTGACGTGCACGCCGGGCAGCTGGCGGCGGCGGATGTCATCCTCGAGCGGCCCGCGTCCTACCAGCACCAGTTGCGCGCCCGCCCGCTCGCCGGCCAGCGCCTCCCAGGCCTCGAGCAGGAGCCCGAGGTTCTTTTCCCGCGCGATCCGCCCGATGTAGGTCACGATGAGATCGTCCGGCCCGGCGCCCACAGCCGTCCGATAGGCCTGAGTCCGGAACCGGGGCGCGAACACCCGCGGGTCCACCCCACGGCTCCAGAGTCCCGTGTGCAACACCCCATGCCGGTGCAGCGCCTGCTCGTAGATGCGGGAGGGGCACAGCACCCGGTGTGCCTGACCGTAGAACCAGCGCAGGTAGTGCCAACCCGCGCGAAGCGCCCAGGTGACCCCGTAGCGCGCCGCGTACTGATCGTAGTCGGTGTGGGCCGACGCGATGATCGGCAGGCCGAGCTGCCGCGCGGCCTTCACGCCAGCGATGCCGAGCGAGAATTCGGTGGCCACATGGACCACGTCGGGCGCGAAGGCCTGGAGATCCTCCGCCACCTCGCGCTGCCGAGGAAAGGCCCACTGCACGTCAGGGTAGAGGAAGAATGGCACGCTGGGGGAGCGGTGCACCTCGGGGCGGTCGGGCACACCGGGCGGGGGCGGATAGGTGGCGCTGTAGACTCGCACTTGGTGGCCCCGCTCGTGGAGCGCATCGGTGAGCCGGACCAAGGTCACCCCGACGCCGCTCACCATGGGCCAGTACACTTCCGAGAACAGGGCGATCCTCATGTCTCAACCCTAGACCGGGGCCCGCCGGGCGACAAGGGCGGCCCCGGGATACATTGCCGTCATGCGATTCCGAGAGCCCGTCAACTCCTGGTCCCATCTCATCGGCCTGGTCCTGGCCGCGTTCGGCACGGTCGCCCTGCTGCACCTCGCGCGGGGACCGGCGGAGCGAGTGGCCTTCGGCGTGTACGGCGGCTCACTCATCCTGCTCTATGCCGTGAGCACACTCTACCACGCCCTGCCCCTGCCCCGGCATCGCCTGCAGGGGCTCCGAACCCTGGACCACATCGCCATCTACTTCCTCATCGCCGGCACCTACACGCCGGTCGCACTGGTCACATTGGGCGGCTCTGCAGGTACGATGCTGCTTGGCGCGGCCTGGGCCATCGCGCTGGCCGGGATCCCGTTCAAGATCTGGTGGCTCGAGGCCCCGGTGTGGCTTTCGACCGCGATCTACCTGGGCATGGGTTACATGGTGCTGCTGGCCGCGGCGCCGCTCGCGCGGGCGGTGTCGGTCAGCGGCATCGCGTGGCTCGTGGCGGGCGGCCTGGCCTACACCATCGGCGCGATCATCTTCACCCGTGAGCGGCCGGACCCGTTTCCCGGCAGGTTCGGCCACCACGAGATCTGGCACCTCATGGTGCTGGCGGGCAGCGGCTGCCACTTCGCCTTCATGCTGTTTCATGTGGCCCAGGCCTGAGCCGATCCGCACCGGAAACGTCGTGAGTCGCGAGCCTGAGGGCGTCGAAGCGCCTCCAGACCCGCGACTCAGATGACACGCTGGTGATGCGACTGGGGCGGCTGGGGTCGAACCAGCAACCTCCCGGTTAACAGCCGGGCGCTCTGCCAGTTGAGCTACACCCCACAGTGGTTCGGCAGCGGACAGACAGGTTACTGGGGACTACAGCCGTGGGTCAAGCCCGCGTGTGACGCAATCTTGACCCTGTTTGGGCAGCGACAGATCCTTGCCGGCGCGTCAACCTGCTCGAAGGGCCCACCGCATGAAAATGGAATTCTCGGGCGCGCCGGAGATCACCGGCTCGCGGCAGAAAGTCTGGGCGAAACTCATGGACCCCGACTTCGTTGCCGCTTCGGGACCCGGCGTGGAGGCGGTCGAGCGGGTGGACGCCACCCATTTTCGGGTGATCTCCGGCCTGGGCGTGGGCGCGCTGAAGGTGAGGTTCATACTCGAGGTCGAGCTGTTCGACATCGTGGACGGCGAGCGGCTCAAGATGCGGGCGAGCGGCCTGGCGCCCGGCTC
>DASSMN010000352.1:0-2251 GCA_035688885.1 Gemmatimonadales bacterium | reverse complement strand
GCGTCGGATGTGATCAAAGAGTCGTACATCGTGTTTCCCAACCTGCAGCCGTTTGCCGACCCCACCCGGCTGACGTCCCAGGAGGCGTCGGACTCGCTGTACCGAACACCGCTGTTCCTGCTCCTGTCGCAGGGACCGCCGGCCAAGTTCGCGCTCCGCCTCCAGTACAACGCCACCGGCGGCGGCGACCGCTCGACGCTGAGCCTCAACACGCTGCAGCTCCGTGAGAACAGCGAGCAGCTCTTCGTGGGCGGCCGGAAGCTGGTGCGGGGGGTCGACTACTCGATCTCGTACGACGTGGGCCAGGTGACCTTCCTCAACCCCGACGCCTTGTTCGGCAGCGGCTCGGCCCAGGTGACCGCGCGATTCGAGGAGCGCGGCCTGTTCGCCGTGGCGCCGACCAACATCCTCGGCCTCGCCACCCGCTACTCCCTGGGCGATCGCGGCGCGATCAACCTCATCGGGATGTACCAGCAGGAGCAAAGCGCCTTCACCCGGCCGGCGCTGGGCTTTGAGGCCTCGGCCAACCTGATCGGCGGGGTGAACACCGAGCTCCACTTCAAGCCCACCTGGGTGAACGGCGCGCTCAACAAGCTGGTG
Source organism: Gemmatimonadales bacterium (assembly GCA_035688885.1). Lineage (GTDB taxonomy): Bacteria > Gemmatimonadota > Gemmatimonadetes > Gemmatimonadales > GWC2-71-9 > CAVVWJ01. The sequence goes on along the minus strand of DASSMN010000352.1, from coordinate 1,651 downwards.
ACCAGGAAGGCGGAGGCGCCCAGCCTGCTCGACGTGAACGCGGAGTTCGCGTTCAGCAAGCCCGATCCCAACCGCTCGGGTCAGGCCTATCTCGAGGAGTTCGAGGGCGACGCCGGCGTCGGCGTGAGCCTGCGGGAGACCGGGTGGGAGTTCGGCAGCCGGCCCCAGTCGAACCTCGGCCTCGAGGACATCCTCCCCGGGGGGTTCATCAACGACGATGCCGTGCAGCTCACCTGGCAGAACCTGGCCACCGACGAGAACGGCCAGATCCGCGAGCTCCGGGCGCGCGACATCGATCCGCTGATCCGCGTGGCGGGGCAGGGCGACAACCCCGAGACGGTGATGTACGCCGCGCTCCACGCCGACACCGCCGGCGGGATGGTGCAGCGCAACCGCGCCTCGCGCTGGACCCTGCCGCGACGGGACTTCGCGCCCCGCTGGCGCTCGATGGTCACCTCGCTGAGCCCGACGGGCCTCGACCTCAGCAACGACGACTTCCTCGAGTTCTGGCTGTTTCAGCCGGCCGGCGATCCGGCCGACTCGGCCCACGTGCGCCTGGTGTTCGACCTGGGCACGGTGAGCGAGGACGCGGTGGCCATCGCGCCCGACTCGTTTGCCGTGAACGGCGCCGACACGGTCTTCACCGGACGGCAGTACGTAGGCCTGGGCCGGCTCGACACCGAGCGCACCGACGTCGGCATCTTCAACGCCGAGACCGACGACATCGGCATCCTGGGCGATCGGCCGGACCAGATCATCGAGGTCGGCGCCGGCCCGGTGGCCGAGCTGCCGCTGTGCCAGCGCACCCTCACCAACGCCGTGCCGCTGTTCCCCTGGGGCGACCTGAGCGCCCGCTGCACCAACGGCAACGGCGTGCTCGACACCGAGGACTTGAACGGCGACACCGGGCTCGACCTGACCGGCAGCAACGAGAACGTGTTCCGCTACATCGTGGACCTGGCCGCCGACAGCTTCTTCGTTCGGGACGGCGCCACCACGGTCGAGAACGGCAAGGCCGCGACGTGGAAGCTCTACCGGGTGCCGATCCGCAGCCCTAGCGCCACCATCGGCACGCCAACGCTCCGTCTGGCGCAGCACCTCCGGATGACGGTGGTCGCGCCGCAGGACAACGGCCAGCCGGACGTGGTGGCCTACTTCGCGCTGGCCCGGATGAAGTTCGTGGGCTCGCCCTGGGTGCGGCGGTCGGATACGCCCATCCTGGGCCTCACCGGCGCCACCGGCGAGCCGCACGGCGAGATCGTCACCTCGATCGTCTCGACCGAGAACGCCACCGACCTGGGCTACACCTCGCCGCCGGGGGTGACCGACAACGTGGCGCGGCGGGGCGGCGATCAGCAGTCGGAAGGGACGCAGATCAACGAGACCTCGCTCCGGCTGATCGGGCGCGACCTCCGGGTGGGCGAGCGCGCCGAAGCGTATCTCCGGTTCCCGGCGGGCGCGCAGAACCTGCTCACCTACCGCACGCTGCGGGTGTGGATGCGGGGCCGCGGCCCGGGGTGGAACGAAGGCGACCTGCAGGCCTACATCAAGTTCGGCAGCGACAACAACAACTTCTATCTCTACCGCGCGCCGGCCCGGTCGGACACCTGGGAGCCCGAGTTCGTGGTGGACCTGGAGACGCTGCGACGAC
>DASSMN010000061.1:0-2395 GCA_035688885.1 Gemmatimonadales bacterium | reverse complement strand
TACCGGCTGACCCGCGAGCGCATTCACCAGCGCGCGGTCTCCGAGGGCCTGATGGTTGCCGACGGTGTCGGCTACCTCTCGCTCTCCATGGTGCGGGAGAACTGCGCCGCCGAGATGGAGCAGGAGATAGACAAGCTCGTGGCGCAGGGAATGAAGTCCCTGGTGCTGGACCTGCGGTCCGATCCGGGCGGGCTGCGCGACGAGGCCGTGCAGGTGGCCGACCTCTTCCTCGACCCCCACCAGGACATCCTCGTGAGCCGGGGCCGGGCGCCGGGCGACAACCACCGCTGGAGCGATGGCTCACCGCAGCGGTGGCGCGGGCTCCCGGTGGTCGTGCTCGTGAATGGCGGCACCGCGAGCGCCGCGGAGATCATCGCCGGCGCGCTGCAGGATCACGACCGCGCGCTGGTCGTGGGCGACACCACCTACGGCAAGGGCATCGTGCAGACGCTGTTCCCCCTGGGCAGCGACGTGGCGCTCCGGATCACCACCGCACGCTGGTTCACACCGAGTGGTCGCTCGATTCAGGGCGCGATGCTCGACTCCGTGATGGGCGCCAAGCACGTCGCGGTGAACCCGATCATGTTCCGGTCGGACGGCGGTCGCCCGCTGTCCGGCGGCGGTGGCATCGTCCCCGACGTGCTGCTCAAGCCGGACACCTTCACCACGGCGGAGCAGGGGTTCACCCGGGCGCTCGATGGTCAGCTGGCGGTGTTCCGCGATGCCATCAATGCCACCGCGCTGGATCTGCGGCACCGGGGCGCCATTAATTCCCAGGACTTCACCGTGTCCGAGGCGATGCGGGCCGATTTCCGGCGGCGGCTCGAGGCGGGAGGGGTGCGCCTGGCGGACAGCACCTTCAAGGCGGGTGAGCAGATCGTGGACCAGCAGCTGGGCTACGAGCTCGCCCGCTACGTGTTCGGTCCGGCGGCGGAGCGCCGGCGGCGCGCGCAGGGTGACCGGCAGATCGGCGAGGCCGTCACGCTGCTCCAGCAGGCGCAGACGCCGAGCGCCCTGCTGGGCCTCGCCTCCGCGCCAACCCGGGCCTACTGATCGACCACTCGGACGCCCGACGGCACCTTGAACGTGAAGGTGCCGTCGGGCACGGTGCGGTTGGTCCGCATCTTTGACAGCGTGAGCGTTCGAGTGGCGCCGGAGTGCTCGGTAATCTCCAGCCTGCGCGGCAGCCCATCCTCCTTGTCCAGCCACACGATGGCCCGGTCGAACGGCAGGTCCGGCACGGCCGGGTCGAGCTGCACCACGTCCATGGCCCGCCCGTTGAGGCGGTCGGCGCGCACGTAGGCGGCCGTGTACCGCTCGGCGGGGCGGTCGAGCAGCCAGGCAAGGATGTTGTAGCCGTACACCGGACCGCCGCTCGGGAGCGGCATTCGGATGACCTGCCCCGGCGTGGTGCTGGGGGTGTAGATCCAGATCTTTTCCCCGTCGATCACGATGGCCTCGCCGGGCGGATCGGTGAACCGCATCGCGAGCTTGTCCTGTCCTGCCTGCACCAGGGTGCCCTTACTGGTGGCGCTGTCGATCATCGGATTGTCGATGACCTGCACGAAGTCGGCGCTGAGGCTCGACAGCGAGCGGTAGACCCGCGACGACCGCCCGACGATCGCGGCGGCATCCTGGGCGTGCGCAACCGGCGGCGCCGCGAGGATCGTGGCCAGCACCAGCCACAGCCGGATCACGCCCGCGCCCCCGCCGGCTCGGCCACTCGCCGGCCGATCGCCTCGGCGATGAGGCGGACCTCCTTCATCATCCGCTCGAACTGCTCCGGGTACAGGCTCTGCGCGCCGTCGGAAAGCGCGCGGTCGGGATTGGGATGCACCTCCACCAGGAGCCCGTCCGCGCCTGCGGCCACCGCCGCCCGCGCCATGGGGATGACCATGTCGCGGTGGCCGGTACCGTGGCTCGGATCGGCCACGATAGGCAGGTGGGACAGGCCATGCACCACGGCGACGGCGCTCAAGTCGAACAGATTGCGGGTGGCCTGGTCGAAGCTCCTGATCCCGCGCTCGCACAGGATCACCTGCCGGTTGCCCTCGGCCAGAATGTATTCCGCGGAGAGCAGCAGCTCCTGGATGGTGGCCGAGAGCCCGCGCTTGAGCAGAACCGGCTTGCCGCAGCGGCCGGCGTGCTTGAGCAGGGAGTAGTTCTGCATGTTGCGGGCGCCGATCTGGATGATGTCGGCGACCTCCGCCACCCAACCCACCGCCTCCGGGTCCATCGCTTCGGTGCAGATGAGGAGGCCGGTCTCTTCTTTGGCTTTGGCGAGCAGCTTCAGGCCGGGACGACCGAGCCCTTGAAAGGAATACGGGGAGCTGCGGGGCTTGAAGGCGCCGCCGCGCAGGACCACCGCTCCCGCTTCCCGCACGACTCGGGCGGC
>DASSMN010000030.1:0-3044 GCA_035688885.1 Gemmatimonadales bacterium | reverse complement strand
GTCGGGCCCGAATGGCGGCGACTGTTCGAGAGCGGCGTGGTCGGGGAGCGACCGGACGGCAACGGGTCCGCGGCCCCCCGGCCCCAGACCGAGCCCCGCGCCGCCGTCGCCGCCGCCATGCCTCCGGCCCCGGCCGCCTCGGCCCCCGCGGCCGAAGTGCCCGCTGGCGCCTCCGCCATCAAGGGGCCGGCCGCCAAGCTCGTCGCGAACATGACCGAGAGCCTCAGCGTTCCCACCGCCACCACCTTCCGGGTGCTGCCGGTGGGGGTGCTCGAGGAGCGACGGCGGAGCTTCAACCAAGGACTCCAATCGGCGGGCAAGGCCGGCAAGATCTCGTTCACCCACCTCATCGCCTTCGCACTGGTTCAAGCCACCAAGCAGCACCCCGTCATGGGGCACACGCTCACCGTCAAGGACGGCGTTCCTTACCGGATCGCGCCGGAGGGGATCGCGCTGGGCCTCGCGGTGGACGTGCAGCGCAAGGACGGGAGTCGCGGCCTCGTCGTGCCCGTAATCAAGCGGGCCGACACCATGGACTTCGCCGGCTTTCATGCGGCGTACGAGGCGCTGGTGGACAAGGCGCGCAGCAACCGGCTCATGCCCGACGACTTCGTCGGCGCCACCATGTCGCTCACCAACCCCGGCGGCCTGGGCACGGTGGCATCGGTACCGAGGCTGATGGCCGGCCAGGGCAGCATCATTGCCGTCGGCGCCATCGGGTATCCGGTGGAGTTCAGCGCGGTGCCCGAGGAGCGGCTGCGCGACTTCGGGATCAGCAAGGTCATGACCGTCACCAGCACCTACGACCACCGCGTCATTCAGGGAGCGGAGTCCGGTGCGTTTCTGGCTACCCTGGACCGCCTGCTGCAAGGCGACCAGGGTTTCTACGAGCTGATCGCGGAGAGCCTGGGCCTGGGCGAGGCAGGCTACCAGATCGCCCGGCCCGCCCCCGCCTCACAGCTCGACGCCGCCGGCCCGGTCGCACTGGAGATGCTGTACCACGTGGCGGCCGCCATGGCGCTGGTCAAGGCGTTTCGCATGCACGGCCACCTGGCCGCGCACCTCGATCCGCTCGGCACCCCGCCGATCGGCGATCCTGCCCTGAATCCCGGCCCGCTTGGCCTCACGCCCGAGGTCATGGCCGCGATCCCATCCAAGGTGCTCCGGATCGCCGTGCCGGGCCGGACGCTGTCCGAGTCGCTGCCCTACCTCCAGGCCACCTACTGCGGCACGATGGCCTACGAGATCGAGCACATCGCGACCCACGAGGAGCGCGTGTGGCTCCGGGAGAAGATCGAGAGCGGCGCCTATCGCCAGCCCATGGCCGCGGACGAGCAACGGAAGCTGCTCCAGCGCCTGACCCAGATCGAGACGCTCGAGCGCTTCCTGCACAAGGCCTACCTGGGCCAGAAGCGGTTTTCGATCGAAGGCGTCGACATGCTGGTGCCGATGCTCGACCTCACGATCGAGTGGGCGGCGGAGAGCGGCGCACGCGACGTGGTGCTGGGCATGGCCCATCGCGGCCGGCTCAACGTGCTGGCGCACACCGTGAACCGGCCGTACGAGACGATCTTCGCCGAGTTCGAAGGCGGCCGCAACGTCGAGGGCGGGCAGCTCACGCCGGAGGGCGGTACCGGCGACGTCAAGTATCATCACGGGGCCGAAGGCGCCTACCGCACCGACACCAACAAGGCAATCACGGTCACCCTCTCGCCCAACCCGAGCCATCTCGAATTCGTGGCGCCGGTCGTGGACGGCCGCGCCCGGGCCAAACAGACCCAGCGCCGCGGCCGCGATGCCCACCACGACCCCACGGCGGCGCTGCCGGTCATTATCCACGGTGACGCGGCGTTCGCCGGCCAGGGCGTGGTGGCCGAGACGCTCAACCTGGGCGCACTCAAGGGGTACCGCACCGGCGGCACGCTGCACATCATCACCAACAACCAGGTCGGGTTCACCACCGACATGGAGGACGCGCGCTCGACCCGCTACGCGTCGGATCTCGCCAAGGGGTTCGACATCCCCATCATCCACGTGAACGCGGATGATCCGGAGGCGTGCCTGAGCGCGGTCCGGCTGGCCATGGCCTACCGCGATCGGTTCCACCAGGACGTGCTGATCGACCTGGTCGGCTACCGGCGCCACGGCCACAACGAGGGCGACGAGCCGGCCTACACCCAGCCGCGCATGTACGAGCGCATCAAGGCGCTGCCCAGCGTGCGAGAGCGGTACGCGCGGGCCCTGGTGGGTGCCGGCGTCCTGAGCCAGGAGGCGGCCGACCGCGAGGCGGCCGAGGCGTACCAGCGCCTGGTGGACATTCAGCAGGGCTTCAAGGCCAACCGGGCCACCCCCACCGAGCCGACTCACAAGCTGGCCGGCGCGGGGATCGAGGTAGAGACGGGCCTGGCGGCCGAATTCCTGGTCGCCCTCAACGACCAGCTGCTCACCTGGCCCGAGGGCTTCACGGTACATCCCAAGCTCGCGAAGCAGCTCGAGCGTCGGCGCGCGGCCATGGGCCCGGAAGGTGGGATCGACTGGGCCCATGCGGAGGCGTTGGCGCTCGCGTCGCTGCTCACCGAAGGGGTACCGGTTCGCCTGACCGGCCAGGACACCGAGCGCGGCACGTTCAGCCAGCGGCACCTCGTGCTTCATGACGTCCGCACGGGAGAGTCGCTCGCGCCGATCCAGCGCCTCCCCGGCGCCCTCGCGCCCTTCGAGCTGCACAACAGTCCACTGAGCGAGCTCGCCACGCTGGGCTTCGAGTACGGCTACAGCGCGGCGGCGTCCGAAGCCCTGGTATTGTGGGAGGCGCAGTTCGGCGACTTCATCAACGGTGCCCAGGTGATCGTCGATCAGTTCCTGAGCGCCGGATTGTCGAAGTGGGGACTGACGACCCGGCTCACGCTGCTGCTACCCCACGGCTATGAAGGGCAGGGTCCCGAGCATTCCAGCGCTCGTCTCGAGCGGTTCCTGCAGCTCGCCGCCGAAGGCAACATCCGGGTCGCCAACCCGACGACGCCGGCGCAGTACTTCCACCTGCTGCG
>DASSMN010000243.1:0-3797 GCA_035688885.1 Gemmatimonadales bacterium | reverse complement strand
GAAGACCACGAAGAAGTTGGGCTCGAATCGGGCCCAGTCCACCTCCCGAATGCTGGTGACCCTGGTACTGATGGGCGCGCCCTGCACGTCCCACACGATCTGGTCGCCCACGCTCACCCCCAGCTCACGGGCCACCTCCCGCTCGACCGAGACCTCGTTGGGGACGCCCGGCGTCCACCAACGGCCGGCCACCAGCCGCTCGGACGCCACCAGGGTATCGCGGTAGGTCGAGCGATACTCGCGCCGCACCGCCCAGCTGCCCGCATCCGGCCCGGCATCGGCCGTGGTATCGGGCCGCGACACGGCCACGGCGCGTCCCTTGATGGACTGGATCCGCATCGGCACGATCGGAACCGGCGCGCTCGCCCGATACCCGGCGGCCTGAACAGTCGCTACCACCTCGCCCACCTGGTCGGTCTGGATGTCGAACAGCACCAGGTTGGGGCGCTCGGGGCCGCCGCTGATCTGGAGGATGCGGAGCAGGTTGTACTGCACCAGCAACAGCGTGCCCAGCAGAAATGCGCCGAAGCCGATCGCCAGCACGACGGTCGCGGTTTGATTGGCCGGCCGATGGAGATTGGCCAGTCCCTGCCGCCAGGGGTAGGGCCAGCCGGAGGGAAGCCGGCGCCGCGCGAGCCGGATGGCGATCCACGAGACGCCCCACAGCACCAGCAGGGCCACGGCGACCGCGCCCGCAAAGATGGCCCCCTGCCGCCAGCTGTCGACCTGATGCGCCGCCAGCGCCACGGTGCTCGCGGCCAGCACGGCGACGGCCCCGAGCTGCCAGAGATCGAGCCGGCGGCGCTCGGGCTCGACGTCTCGACGGAGCGCCGCCAGCGGCGGCACTCGCCGGATCGCGAGCAGCGGGATCGCGGCGAAGATGAGCGCGACGCCGAGGCCGGCGCCGACTCCCGTGGCAATGGCGCCGATCGAGATAGCGGGCCGCACGTCCACCGGGAGCAGGCTGGCCAGCAGCCCGGGCAGCAGGCGCTGCGCCAGCAGGCCGACGCCCGCGCCGAGCGCCCCACCCGCCAGCCCCATCGCTGCCGCCTCCGCGGCGTACACGGCGAACACCGCCCGGGCGCTCGCCCCCAGGCAACGAAGCACGGCAATGGTGTCGAGCCGCTGCCGGATGAACACCACCACCGCGCTCGCCACCCCGATGCCGCCCAGCAACAGCGCAATGGTGCCCACCAGGCCGAGGTAGCCCGTGAGCCGACCCAGCGCATCGTTCAGGTTGCGCTGATCCTCCGACACGGTGCGGACGCTCACCCGGTCGGGCTGAAGCATGGGGCGGTATTGCTGGGCGAGGAGCTGAGGTGACACGTCGGCCGGCAGGCGCACGTAGGCTTCGTACTCCGCCCGGGAGCCGAATCCGAGCAGCCGTGTCGCCGCGAGGTCACGGGCCGCGATGTAGATGCGCGGGCCAAGCGCGGCCCGAAAGCCGACATTGGCCGGCGCGTTGGTGACTACGCCGGTGATGGCCAGCCGGGTCTCGCCCAGCGCGAGCGTGTCGCCCACCCGCGCCCCGAGCGCGGTGAGCAGCGATGGGTCCACCACCACCGTGCCCCCGCGCTGAAGTCGAGCCCAGGCGTCGGCGGGCTGGCTCCGGAGGTCGCCGTAAAACGGGTAGCCCGGCTCGACCGCGGCCACCTGCACCAGCCGCGTGCCGCTGGTGCGCGGCACGTAGGCCATGCCGCCGAAGTTGGTAACCCTGGCCACGGTGCCGCCCCGGGCCCGGAGCGTGTCCAGCACCCGCTCCACTGCCGGGGGCAGCGGCCGCCGCGACGAGAGAGCGAAGTCGGCGCCGAGCAGGCCGCGCGCCTGGGTGCGCACCGAGACGCGCACGTTGTCGGTGAAGGAGCCAATGGCCACCAGGGCGGCCACGCCGATCGCGACCGAGCCGGTGAGCAGGAGCAGTCGGCGGGGCGCCGCGCGGATCTCGCGCCCGGCCATCCGGAGCACGAACCCGATCACGCCGCGCTGTCGGCGATGATGGCTCCGTCGGCGAGCCGGATGGTGCGCCGCGCCCGCGCGGCGAGATCCAGGTCGTGCGTCACCAGCACCAGCGTGGTGGCGAGGTCGCGGTTGAGCTCGGTCATGAGATCGATGATCGTGGCGCCGGTGCGGGCGTCGAGGTTGCCCGTGGGCTCATCGGCCAGGAGCACGCGGGGCCGGGTGCTGAAGGCGCGCGCCAGCGCCACACGCTGCTGCTCGCCGCCCGAGAGCTGGGCGGGATAATGGTGGCCGCGGTCGTCCAATCCCACGCGGGCGAGCAGCTCCGCGGCGCGACCGGCCGAAGGCTCGCCGCGGAGCTCGAGCGGGACCTGCACGTTCTCCAGCGCGGTGAGGGTGGGAATGAGCTGGAACGACTGGAACACGAACCCGATCTTCCGGGCGCGGAGCCGGGCCAGGTCGTCTTCACTCATCACACCCAGCTCGTCATTGTCCAAGTGCACCGTGCCGGTGGTCGGGCGGTCCAGGCCCGCGAGCAGGCCCAGCAGCGTGGTCTTGCCGCTGCCGGATGGTCCCACGATGGCGACGAACGCGCCCGACTCTACGCTGAAGCTGATATCCTTCAGCACCGTGAGTCGTCGGCCGCCGGAGGTATAGGTCTTGGTGAGCGAGGCGCAGCGCAGCATGTGGTCAATGATAGTCCGATTGGGGAACCTGGGTCTGGTGCTCGCCGCCCTCGTGGGATGCGGTGGAGACCCCCACCCGTCCGCGTCGCCGCCGCTGCCGCCGGTCGCGGAAGGCACCCGCGGGCGGGTGGTCTTCATCGGCACCAGCCTCACGGCCGGGCTGGGCCTCGATCCCTCAGAAGCGTATCCGGCGCTGCTGCAGCAGAAGATCGATTCGGCCGGTCTGCCGTTCGTCGCCGTCAACGCCGGCGTCAGCGGGGAGACCTCGGCGGGAGCCAGGCGGCGCATCGACTGGGTACTCCGCCAGCCCGCATCGGTGCTGGTCATCGAGACCGGCGCCAACGACATGCTGCGCGGCCTCGATCCCGACTCGCTCGAGGCCAACATCCAGGCGATCATCGACCGGGCGCGGCGGCAGACCCCGCCCCCCCGCATCGTGCTGGTGGGCATGCGGGGCCTCCCCAACTACGGGCTTCAGTACGTTCGGCGATTCAATGCGGTGTACCCCGATCTGGCCAAGCGCAACGGGCTGCCGCTGGTGCCGTTTCTGCTCGAGGGCGTGGCGGGGGTGGACTCGCTCAATCAGGCCGACATGATGCATCCGACCGCGGCGGGGCAGCGGCGAGTGGCGGAGACGGTGTGGCCGGCGGTATTGAAGGCGATTATTTGAGGGCCACCGCCTGTTTGTCAGTCCACGTAACCAGTTCGGCGACGCCCTTCTTCCACTGCTGCTCGAATACTGCCGCGCCGCTGTCGGCGCCGCCCTCCTTGAGGGCCGCGAGGATCTTGGTGTGGGGCAGGGTCGAGAGGCTGAGGCGGCCGGCGTCGCGCATGTAGGCGGCAAGGTAGCGGCGCGGGATCTGGCGAAGCGAGGCGACCATGTCGAGCAACCGGCGGTTGGGACAGGCCTCGAGCAAGGTCCGGTGCCATTCGTCCTCCAAGTCCAGGCACCGGGACAGGTCGCCCCGGGTCTGCTCCAGCTGGCGGTCCAGGTCAAGCAGGCGGCGACGCCGGTCTTCATCAGGCACGGGCGAGGAGCGGAGCGCCAAGGCCTCAAGTACCCCCAGGATTTCGCCTACATCACGAAGGCCGGCCGGATCCAGGGCCCGAACCCGAAAGCCGCGTCCCAAGGTGGTGTCGAGCACGCCCTCGCGG
>DASSMN010000524.1:0-2683 GCA_035688885.1 Gemmatimonadales bacterium | reverse complement strand
ACCACGCGAGCGGCGCTCCCTCGAGCTGGCCGTCGGCAAAGGCGCCCAGCTCGGGCTCGGTGGCGTGCCGGCAGGGCCCGGTCATCCTTCCATCTCCTGCGCCTGCAGCACGCGCTGCAGCCGCCCGCGCGCCCGCGCCAGGCGCGACATGACGGTGCCCACCGGTACCCCCGTGACAGCCGCGATCTCCTTGTAGCTCAGCTGCTGAATTTCCCGCATCACGATCACCTCGCGGAACGGAAGCGGAAGCCCGTCCACCGCCCGCGCGAGCTGCTCCTGGGTCTCGCGCCGGACCAGCGACGTCTCGGGATCGTCCTCCCCGCTCGGCACCTGGGCCACCTCCTCCGGTTCCGGGGTCCACGCGAAACGCCGCTCGCGCTCGGTCCACGCGTAGCACACCCGCCGGACGATGGTGAGAAGCCACGCTCGCGCGTTCTCTCCCCGAAAGCCGGCGAAGTGGCGCACGGCCTGGAGATAGGCCTCCTGCACCGCATCCTCCGCGTCGGCCGTCTCTCGCAGGAGATAGCGCGCCAGCGTGAGGGCGGCCGCGAGGTGGGGAAGCATCTGCTGCTCGAAGGCGTCGATGTGGCGCTCCCTTTCGCGCGCTCGGTCAGGTTCCCGGCACCCTGCCCCGCGGCCGGCCTGGTGCAGGCCGGCCACCTCCATCGAGTGCTAGAGGGCCTGGCGGTGAGGAATATTCCCGAGTCGTCAGGTCACGACAATCCGCCCGGTCATCCTGGGGTGGAGGGTGCAGAAGTACGAGTAGGTGCCTGGCGTGTCCAGGGTGAGGACATATTGGCCGCCGGTGTCGAGCGCGCCCGATGCGCGGAAGCGGCCATCGGCGCTGGCGATCAGATGCGGTACGTCATCCGCGTTGATCCACATGACTTTGCCGCCACGCGGCAGCCGCAGCTCCGGCGGGGTAAAGCTGAAGTTGTCGATCCGGATCACCTGGGCGTCGCCGACCACGGCCGGCGTGGCCCCGTGCCCGCTGTCCGTTGCCGGAGCAGCTGCGGCGGCGGCACCGGCCGGGGCCACGCCCAGCGGGCTATCCACGATCGCCAGCGAGCCGGCCCCCTGTCGGAAGGTCACGTTAGTGAGGCCGAGCATGCTCCGGAGCCGGCCCGGCTCGACCGTGAGCGGGCCGGGCGACGGGGCCGTGCCCGGTGCCGGCTGCGGGAAGGCCGTGGACATCGCGGTGTGGAACACCACGTTGCCCTCGGTCTTCTGCATCACCTGGTGGATGTGTCCGTTCAACACCGTCACCGACCCGAACCGGCGGCAGAGGGCGAGTGCCTGCGCGCCGTCGTCGGTTCCCCACCCCCAGTCCGGATACACCGACCAGAGCGGCACATGGGCAAACAGCACGATGGGGGTGCTGGCCGAGCGGCCGGCCAGGTCGCGGCGGAGCCAATCGAGCTGCTCCGCACCGAGGTTGCCGAGCCCGCCGGCCTTGAGGTCGAGCACGTTCACCAGCCCGACGAAGTGCACACCGCCGTGATCGAAGCTGTACCACCCCTTGCCGCGGGTCTTCCGCCCGTGGCGATCGAGATACTGGCGGCCGTTGTCCTCCAGCACGTCGTGCTCGCCGGGCACGTAGAACACCCGGTCGGTCCGGATGCCGCGGATCACCTGATCGGCGGTATCGAACTCGGCGGGTTTGGAGAGCTGGGTGATGTCGCCGGTGTGGAGCACGAAGGCGGGCCGCACCGGCAAGCGGTTGAGCCGGTCGACCGCCTCCTGCAGCGTCGCGGTGACGTCGGGATTGGCCGCCTTGTTGAAGCCGATGTGGCTGTCGCTGATCTGGGCGAACACCAGGGCGCCCTTCATCGCTTCGACCGCGGCACCCACCCGCCCGTCGACGGCGACCGAGCGCAACACGCCGCCCTGGACCGCCCAGAGCGCACCGGTGCCGGCCCAGGCCATGCATTTGAGAAAGCCGCGGCGGTCGATGCCGTCGGCGCTATGATCGTGGAGGATCTCGTCGGACATGTCCGCTCCCGGGGTGCTGCGAGCGCACGGTGCGCTCGACAGCACAGTAGAGCGGAGGAGTGGCGGGAATATTCCCGCTTACGGCGTGCTCACCGCTGCAGGTCCCGTGGCAGGTGAGGCGCCGAGAGCAGGGCCTGAAACGCCTTCCACCGCCCGGCCTCCGTTCCGCCACCGATGCGCTCGACCCAGCGAGCCACCATGTCCTTGCCGAGGTTGTAGTTAATGACGTAGCTGCGGTACGTGTCGATGAATCGAACCGTTTTGGCCGACGCGCCCGGCGAACTGAGCCAGTAGCGCGACATGGCCGCGGCCGCCTGGGTCGAATCCAGCTGGCCTTCCAGATAGCGCCGCGCCACCTCGTTCCGGGCGTAGTTGAGCCCCTCGATCACCTGTCGCACCGCCGCGTTGCGCTGCGCCAGGGCGGTGTCCAGGCCGGCGAGAGGGAACAGCGAGTCCCGCTCGAACGCCGTCCGCTCGGCCTGCGGAAACGCCATGTCGATGCCGTAGTTGGCGCTCCCTTCCGCGATGAAAGACTGCGGGCTGAACAGCGGATACATCGAGATCTCGACCCACCCACGCCGGCGCATGAGCGCCTGCTCCAGCAGCGCGTTGTAGACGTGATGGCCGGGGTAGCCTTCGTGACAGGCCAGATCGATCGCCCGGTCGAGCGCGATGGGAAAATCGAGATTGA
>DASSMN010000144.1:0-6288 GCA_035688885.1 Gemmatimonadales bacterium | reverse complement strand
ATCCATCTCGCCGATCGCGGCGTTCACGTCGTCTTCCGCGCCCTCGATCGATTTGACCAGCGCCGGGAGCCCGCCGGCGATGATGCCGACGACCATGTCGGGCGGCGTGCCGAAGGTCGGGGGGCACTCGGCGGCATCGAGCACGCCCAGCCGCCCGCTGGTGCCGGCGCCCACATAGAGCAGCCGGCCACCGGCGCGGAATGCGGCCTCGATGTGGTCGATCGCCTGCCCGATCTCGATTCGCGCGGCGGCCACGCTGGCGGGCACACCGGCGTCTTCGGCGCCGATGAGATCCACGATCTCCAGCGCCGTGGCGGTATCGATGGTGGCGGTGCGGGGGTTGCGCCGCTCGGTCAGGCGCGGGTCGAGGTAGTTGTCAGGCACGGCTAAATTAGAGCCCGTGTGTCGCCGGGGGCAACCTCCCGCCGGTCCATTCCGCTCCACCAACGAGGTCCGCGTGCGCTTCCGGTTCCTGCTCTGCCCCGCTCTGCTGCTCGCGGCCGCGTGCGGCCACCCCTCTGCCACGACGAAACCCACGCCCATCGCCGGCGCGGCCGCCACCTGGACCTTCGGCGGCCGCGCCCACGTGACCGACGGCGCCCACGCGATGGTGGTCTCGGGCAGCGGCATCGCGAGCGAGGTCGGCCGCGACATCCTGCGCCAGGGCGGGAACGCGGTGGACGCCGCGGTCGCGGTGGGCTTTGCCTTGGCCGTGGTGCACCCGGAGGCCGGCAATATCGGCGGCGGCGGCTTCATGGTGATCCGGCTCAAGGACGGGAGCGTGCACGCCCTGGACTACCGCGAGACGGCGCCGGCCCGAGCAACGCGCGACATGTATCTGGACGAGCACGGCGAGCCCACCGAACGCAGCGTCACCGGACATCTGTCGGCCGGCGTGCCGGGAGCGGTGGCGGGCCTGACGGAGGCGCAGCGCCGTCTCGGACGGCTGCCGCTCGCGACCGTGATCGCGCCGGCGGTGCGGCTCGCGCGCGAAGGGTTCGTGGTGGACGACTATCGGAGCGAGTCGATCGCCGACGACAGCGCCCGCCTGGCCCTGTTCCCCGCCTCGCGGACCAGCTTCCTCCCGGCCGGGGCTCGGCCCCTCCCCGGCAGCACGCTCCGGCAGCCCGACCTCGCCAGGACGCTGGAGGCGATCCGCGATCGTGGCGCCGACGGCTTCTACCGCGGCGCCGTGGCGGACCTGATCGTCGCCGAGATGGAACGGGGCGGTGGCCTCATCTCCCACGACGACCTCGCCGGCTACCGAGCGATCTGGCGCGACCCGATCACCATCCGCTATCGCGGGCATACCATCTACTCGATGCCACCGGCCTCGTCCGGCGGCATCACGATGGGCGAGATCTTCAACATCATGGAGGGGTACGACCCGCTGCCGCCGTTCGGGTCGCCGTCCCTGGTGCACCTCGAGGCCGAGGCGATGCGGCGCGCCTTCACCGACCGCAACATGTTCCTGGGCGACCCCGCCTTCGTCCAGAACCCCGTCGAGCGGCTGCTGTCGAAGGCCTACGCGGCCGACCTCCGGAAGAGCATCGGCGACCACGCCTCTCCGACACCGAGCTTCCAGCCGGCGCATAGCGGGGCTTCCACCACCCATTACTCGGTCATCGACGCCGACGGCGTTGCCGTGAGCTGCACGACCACGCTCAACAACAGCTACGGGAGCGCAGTCACGGTCACCGGTGCCGGTTTCCTCCTCAACGACGAGATGGATGACTTCGCCACTGCGCCGGGCAAGCCGAACATGTATGGCCTGGTGCAGGGCGAAGCGAACGCGATCGCGCCGGGCAAGCGCATGCTGTCGGCCATGACGCCCAGCATCGTGCTGGATCCGGCGGGGCAGCTCCTGCTGGTGGTGGGCACCCCGGGCGGCCCGCGGATCATCACGATGGTCTATCACGTCATTTCCAACGTGATCGACCACCGGATGCCGCTGGCGCAGGCGGTGGAAGCGCCACGCATGCATCACCAGGGGCTGCCCGACACGCTGGAGGTCGAGCGCGGCGGCTTTTCGCCCGAGACGCTCGACAGCCTGCGGGCGCGGGGGCACGCGATCGGGAGCGGAGGCTATTGGGGGGACATCGAGGCGATCATTCGCACGCCCCGTGGCTGGGAAGGCGTGAGCGATCCGCGGCGGGGGGGCGGAGGGTCGGGATACTGAGCGAGGGTCCGGCACCGCCGCGCGTCAGCGGTGCCAGCCCTCATGGCTCAACCGCCTAGCTCCCCGCGAGCAGCTTGTCGTTCAACGTCAGGGTGATCTGGGTGCCCGACGGCAGCACCACATCGCGATCCTTGGTCTCGACCGCCCGCTGCGCGCCGACCGCGCCACCAATGATGCCGCCGATGACGGCGCCCTTGGTGCTGCCCCCCAGCACGCGACCGACGATCGCCCCGGCGGCCGTGCCCGCGCCGACCTTGGCGATGTCGCCGGCGTTGGTGCTGCGACCCTGCAGGCTGGTCTTCACGCCCGAGATCGAGGCGGGCAGCGTCTGCGAGTTGCCGTTGATGGTGATGGACGTGGGCTTGAGCGTGAGCGTGCCGGTGGTGTCGCCCTTGTTCTCGGACTCCTTGATGGCGGTCACCTCGAGCGTCACCTTCGAGCCGGCGGGGATCACGACCTGACCCGCGGAGTTCTTGATGTCCGCGGCCACGGTGGCCGTCACCTGGTCGCCCACCTTGTTCTTGTTGGACCGGATCTCGGCGTCAGTGGTGGCCGAAAAGGTGGCGCCGGATGCGAGCTCGCGGCCGGCCGTCGGGGCCGGCGCCGGTGCCGGCGTCGATGAAGCCGTGGGCACCGGCGACGCTGACGGCGCACTCGGTGACGGCGCCGGCGCGGCGGCCGGGGTCGGCTTCGGCTTGGTGGTCGGCTTCGGCTTTGCCGCGGTGGGCTTGGGCTCCGGCGCTGGGGCGGGAGCCGGTGTGGTTGGTGTGGCCGTCGCCGTGTCGGCACTGGGCCGATCGTTCAGCGCGGCGCTGGTGTCCACCGGAGCCAGCTGCAGGTCCCGGTTCAAACTGTCGGCGGAGGCGACATCGCGCTTGTCCCCCCGCCCGCACGCGGCGGCCGCGAGCAGCGCCAGCGCGGCCAGCTTGGTTCTCGACATCGGTTCCTCCTCACGTGGTGTGACTTGCCGGGGTCCCGGGACGTCATGACATTCCACCGATCATGACCGAGCTCCGGACCCTCCTGCCCTATCTCAGGCCGTACCGGCGCGCCTACGCGCTGGGCATGGCCTTCGTCGTCGTCTCCAACTATTTCGCGACCCGCGGCGTCAAGTACATCGAGGCCGCCATCGACGCGCTCCGGATCGGCGGGGGATTTCCCGCCGTCCAGCACGCCATCGCACTCCTTCTCCTGGTGGCCCTGCTCGGCGGACTCACCCGCTACGGCATGCGGGAGCTGCTCAATAGCGGCAGCCGCCGTGTCGAAACGGATTTGCGGGACCACCTCTACCGACATTTGCAGCGGATGTCGCCGGAATTCTACGATCGCTACCCGACCGGCGATGTGATGGCCCGCACCACCAACGACCTGCTGGCCGTCCGGATGGTCGCCGGTCCGGCCGCCATGTATTTGGTGGATACTACTATACGTGCCCTCCTAATTGCACCCGCGATGGTCGGCATCAACCCGCGCCTCACCGTGCTGGCGTTCGTGCCGTTGCTGGGCCTGCCCGTGGCCATGGTGTCGCTGGGGCAGCGAATCCATCGCAGGAGTCAGGCCATCCAGGAGCAGTTCAGCGAGCTCACGACCCAGGCGCACGAGAACCTGAGCGGCGTCCGCGTAGTGCGCGCCTACCGGCAGGAAGGGGCCGAGATCGCTGCCTTCCGGGGTCTCAGTGATGCCTATCTGACCCGAAACGTCGAGCTGGCCCGGATCCAGGGCGTCTTCTTTCCCCTGCTCACGCTGCTGGGCGGCTTGAGCGCGCTGACGGTGCTCTATGTGGGCGGCCGTCTGGTGATGCAGGGCACGATCACCGTGGGGGCGTTCGTGGCGTTCGGGGTATATCTGGCCATGCTGGTCTGGCCCATGATTGCGCTCGGCTGGGCGGTCAATCTGGTGCAGCGGGGCGCCGCCTCGATGGGCCGGATCAACCAGTTGTTCCGGGAGCGTCCAGCCATCGGGGAGCCCGACAGCCCGCTCGCTCTGCCGCCGGCGAGAGGCGGCCGCGCAGTGGAGTTCCGCGGCGTGTCGTTCACTTATCCGGGCGCCCGGGATCGCGGTCCCGTGCTGACCGACGTCTCGTTTCGGGTGGAAGCGGACCGATCGCTGGCCATCGTGGGCGCGACCGGTTCCGGCAAATCCACGCTGGTGGACCTGCTGGTGCGGGCCTACGACCCGGACGCGGGGGTGATCCTGCTGGACGGTGTGGACATCCGCCGGCTTCCACTCGCCGAGCTTCGCCGGGCCGTCGGATTCGTGCCTCAGGAAACGTTTCTGTTCAGCGAAACCTTGCGCGACAACGTGCTGCTCGGCGCGCCGGACGACGGACGGCTGGAGCGGGTGTCGGAGGTGGCCCAACTCACCGAGGCCCTCCCTGCCCTGCCCCACGGATTCGACACCCTGCTCGGCGAGCGCGGCATCAACCTGAGCGGCGGCCAGAAGCAGCGCAGCGCCATCGCGCGCGCGCTGGCCCAGGATCCGCCGGTCTTCGTGCTGGACGACGCACTGAGCGCCGTGGACGCGCAGACCGAGGCCAAGATCCTGCGCGCACTCCGAGGCGCACTGGTGGGCCGCACCAGCATCATCGTGTCACACCGGCTCGCCGCCGTGCGCGACGCGGACTGGATTCTGGTACTGGACCGCGGGGGGGTGGTGGAACAGGGCACCCACGGAGAGCTCATCGCGCGGGCCGGCCGCTACTGGGAGCTGCTGCGCCGGCAGCAGCTGGAGGAGGAACTGGAAGAGGAGGCGGTGGCAAGCGAGCAGCGCTGAGGAGGCCTACCGGATCAGATCTGCTCCCGCAGCAGCTCGGGTGTGAAACCCTGCAGCCACCCAGCCAGCCGGGTGAACTCGCCGGTCGCCATGAGGACGCCCACCAGGATCAGCAGCGCGCCGCTGGCGCGCATCACCCACGGCAGATAGCGACGGAACCGCTGGAACCACTCCAGGAAAGCGTCCAGCGCCACCGCGGCGATCAGGAACGGCACGGCGAGTCCCGCCGAGTACACGGCGAGCAGCAGCAGCCCGCGGGAGAGATCCTGCGTGGTGGCCGCGAGGCCCAGAATGGCGCCCAACACCGGCCCGATGCAGGGCGTCCATCCCGCCCCGAACGCCATGCCCACCAGCGCCGACCCGAGAAACCCCACCGGTTTTTGCTCCATCTGAACCCGGCGCTCCTGACCCAGGAACGGCGCCCGGATCACGCCCAGGCACACCAGCCCGAACAGGATGATGAGCACGCCGCCGATCCGCTGGAGCCACTGCTGGTAGTAATTGAGCGCGCGGCCCAGGGCCGTGGCACTCGCGCCCAGCACCATGAACACCAGCGAGAAGCCCAGCACGAACAACAGGGCATGGAGCAGCGCCACCCGGCGGCGCACCGCCATCTCGGGCAGACTCATGCCGGTGAGGAACCCGATGTAGGAGGGCACCAGCGGGAGCACGCACGGCGAGAGGAAACTCAGCAGACCGGCGGCAAACGCGACGAACAGGCCGAGCGAGGCGGGCTCGGTCACAGCCCCTCCGGCTCACGCTGGCGGCACTCCCGGCACACCCCGTAGATCTCCACCCGATGGCGCTGAAGTTGAAAGGCATGCTCGTCGGCGATGATCGGCAGCATGCGCTCCAGCCGCTCGTTCTGGAATTCCACGACCCGGCCGCACCGCTGGCAGATCAGGTGCTCGTGGTCGGCCTGCGCCGGCATCGGCTCGTAGCGTTTGAAACCCTCGCCGAAGTCGTGGGCCCGGACCAGCCCGCTCTCCACCAGAACCTCGAGCGTGCGGTACACGGTGGCGGTGCCGACGTGCTCGCCGCGCTCCTTGAGCGCGCGGCGAATACCGTCCACCGAGGGGTGGTCGTGCGAGAGGAGGACCACCTGGGCGACCAGGTCGCGCTGGCGAGTGACCGGCTGGCGGTGGTCCCGGAGATAGCGGCGGAAGCGCTCGAGGAGGGCCGCGCCCTCCCCGCTAGCGAGGCTGGGCATCGGCCGCGGCCGCGAACCATTCCTCGGGCGGAACAGGCGTGGGCGGCTGCTCGTCGTCAATGCGGCGCTGGGCGTCCTGCAGCAGCTGGGCAAGCGCCTCCGCCGGGCCGCTCCCGACTTCCTGCAC
>DASSMN010000068.1:0-3609 GCA_035688885.1 Gemmatimonadales bacterium | reverse complement strand
GTGGTCGGCGAGCTCCTCGAGCCCGCGCGGGAATTTCCGGGGATCGGGCGAGTAGTCGCCGAGGGTCCGCTCCCAATCGCCGCTGCCGTACCATCCGGAGTCGAGCACGTATACCTCGGCGCCGATCGCGGCGGCGGCATCCGCGGCCTGCATCGTATTCGCGATGTCCACGTTGGGGCCCAGCGGAAACCAGGTGTTGAACTGCACCAGCGGCGGCTGGTTGGTGCGCACCCGGGGCACCAGGAAGTCGCGCTGGTAGCGATGCATCTGGTTGGCGGCGTCGTCGAGGTCGCCTGCAGCGGCGGTGAACACGCCGCGGGGCAGGGTGATGCTGTCGTGCGGGAGCAGCGTGAGCGCACCTCCGAAGTCGGGGTGCATGCCGAGCGCCACCTGCACCGGCTGGTCGCGGAGGGGCGAGGCCCCGGTGCCGGGCTGTCGCTCGACCTGCATCCACCAGTTGCCGGACCAGGCCAGCTCGGCGATGTACTCCACGCCCAAGGTCCGATTCCGGAGCGAGATCCACGGCACATAGCCGTTGGTGGCCCGGCCACGCGTCTGCTCGAAGCGCCGGGCGCCGGGCCCCAGCGTCTCGGTGGCGAGCTGTCGCTCCTGTCCCCAGCTGCCCCAGAGATAGCGCAGCGTGTAGTCGCCGGTGGGCAGGTCCCAGCCGATGCTGGGAAGCCGCTCGAGCGCCAACGGGCGCTCACCCCGGTTGGTGAGCCGGATCTCGCGCGAGAAGACACCGGTTTCCCCCCAGGCGGTGTAGCGCTCATCGATCTGGAGCGGGAGGCTTCGGTGGGTCAGCTCGAGCCGGAGCTCCGCCACGCCGGGAGCCGGCGTCACGACCGTCGCCGAGCGCACACGGAGCGAGTCGGGCGTCAGGGCTCTGCCCGCGACCAGGGCCGCCCCGTCCACGCCGGTCGCCCGTGCCGAGTCCGGTGCTGCCGCGAGGCGTGAGCTGGGACCCAGATAGTCGAAGGCGACCTGCCCGCTCCGCAGCAACAAGCGGTAGGAGACCGGCCCGGAGGTCAGGGTCCAAGTCCCGGCCGTCGAGTCGAAGGCGATCCGTTGCGCGGCGGCGGGGGTCGATCCGAGGGTCGCGACGAGCAGTACCGCCAGGAACCGGTAGGGTGGCATCTCCAAGGAACCTAGTCACCTCACCCGCCAAGGGATCGGCCGCGGCAGAGCGAGTGGCCTCCCCATTCCAGCATCGGCGCCATCGTCGCTCGACCCTACGGCTGCCCACCGGAAGGTGAGGCAATTTCCTGCCCAATCGCGCGTTACCCACCAGGATGGCTCGATCCTGGGCCGCCCACGGACCAACCAGCTCCAAGGACCCCCATGCCTCGCACGGCCTCCAGCCGATGCTCGGCCAGGCAAACCCCCGCACCCCCGTGGGTGGCACGAGCCTGCCGCTCAACGCTCGCCATGGTCCTCACGGCAGCAGCCGCCGCGACCGGGTGGGCCCAGGACTCGGCGCCCCGCATTCCGCTGGTGACCGGGCTCGTGCTCGGCTCGGTGCTCCACTCGCCCCTCGGCGAGCGGGAGGACGTGCTCGAGATCCGGAGCGCCGACGTGAGCGGCGTCCACTACGCGTGGCACGAGCGGTTGATCTCGTCCGAGGGCGACACCACCGATGGCCTCCGCAAGCGCTTCGTCAGCGGAAACGACCTGGCCGGCGCTCCGCGGTTCGACGACATCTTCGGCAAGGACGAGCAGGTGCGCCCCGGCTTCACCGCCGTGACGCTCTCCTCCGCTGTGTACCGCCAGCTGCGCGACGTCGGGAGCACGCCCTTCAGCCTCATGGTCATCCCCCAGGAGGCCCGAGCCAGGAAGCTGACCGGGACTGCGCTCGATGCGCTGTTCACCGCGCAGCGGGTGCGGTACAAGGGCACCCTGACCACTGTCACGCCCGCGCCCGGGCGCTTCCCGCTGCTGGTCAACGGTGTCCGAAGCGAGCTGCCGGCGCTCCACATAAAGGGCAGCTTCGCGAACGGGCTCCGGCGAACCGAGTGGGACCTGTGGGTGCTGGCCGACAGCGCTCACCCGCTCCTCCTCAAGTCCGTGCTCGAGGGCGACGTATTCCAGATGGTGCGGGCCGACCTCCCGGACACCCGGTCGGGCAAGGGCAGCGCTTCATTGGACGGGCTGTTGCTGTCCGAGGAGCTGAAGAAGCGCTGCCGGATCGAGCTGCCCGGGGTCTACTTCGCGTTCGGCACCGCGGACATCGATCCGATCTCCGACCGCGCGCTCGCCGAGCTGGCGGGGGGAATGACCGACCATCCCGATTGGAAGGTCACAGTGGAAGGGCACACCGACAGCGTCGGGACGGATGCCGCCAATCAGGCGCTCTCGCAGCGCCGCGCCGAAGCCGTCCGCGCCAGACTGGCCGAGCGGCACGGGGTGAACACCCGGTCGTGGCGCGCGGTCGGCTATGGCGCCGGCCGGCCGCGGGAATCGAACGCGACGATCGAGGGGCGCGCGAGGAACCGGCGGGTCGAGCTGGTGCGGGATTGTAGTTGAGGAGGGTGGACCGGACGGACGGTCGGACGGTCCGTCAGTCGGATGGATGACTGCTGCGGCCTGACTGTGGCCCCATTGGAGGCAGCTATGTGGAAGGTGACGACTGTGCGCGCCGGTCTAGCCGTCGCGCTGGCGTGCATGGGATGGTCGAACGTGGCCGCCCAGGCCGGTAAGCTCGACGCGTGCACCGTGCTGACCCGGGCGGAGATCAAGTCGGTGTCGCCCGATCCCGGGGAGCTCGATCCGGGCGGCAATGCGAACCCCGAGCAGGTGACCACCTGCTACTGGCGGAACATTCCCAAAGGTTCGGTGAGCCTCTGGCCCAAGGTCAGTCCCAATGAGCCGAAAGGACTCGCCCTCAAGCAGCTGCTCGACAAGGGCCGGAAAGCCCGCGCCGTGCCGGGATTGGGCGACGACGCCGTGTTCATGGAGAATCCCGATGGGAGCGCGGGCGGAACGCTGTTCGTGCGGGTGAGCCATTGGCGCGTCGTGATCTACCGGGACGCGGATCACCCGACGCTCACCGCCGAGTCGGTGCTGCCGGCGCTCACGTCACTGGCCAAGATCGCGATTCCGAAGCTCAAGAAGGCCGGGTGATCATGCGGCCCAGGATCGCTCGGGTCTGGGGGCTGGCGGGCATCGTCGTGCTCGGCGCCTGCAGCCGCGACGCGGCTCCTCCCCACGCGGCCGCAGCCCACGGCGCTCCTGCCACCGGGTCCGGAAAGGCGCTGGCTGCCACCGCCTCGTCGGTCCGCACCAACCCCCGCCCGGCCGACGATTGCGGCTGGCTCTCGGCCGACGAAGTCGAGGCGGTCGTGGGCAAGCTGACCGGTCCGCCGCACCGGGGCGACGAAGGCTGCGTGTACCCGCTGCCGGTCGACACGGAGACCGCTCGCCGCCGCGCCAAGGCCCTCGAGCTCCGGCGCAAGCTGGAGGAGCGGTTCGGCAAGTCCGACATGCCCGAGCTCAAGGCCGACGAGAGCGGCGTGATCGTGGACGTGCAGGTCTATGCCGATCCCGCCGGCCAGCGCGCCGCGAGCGCGGGGCTCGCGGTCATGGCCGGCTGGCTCAACGATGGCGGCGACT
>DASSMN010000083.1:0-2750 GCA_035688885.1 Gemmatimonadales bacterium | reverse complement strand
GTATCGGGAGAAGCGAGAGGAGGGGCGCCAACGTCAGCGATCTGCAACCTTGGCGCCCCGTGGGAATGAGTGATCAGCGGGTTGCGGTCTTGGTCGAGGCGAGGTCGCGCACCGCGCCCGCCGCCACCCGTACCTTGCCGGCGTCGCGGGCCGCGGCGGCCTCACCCTCCAGCTCGGTTGCCAGCGCCGCGAGCGCCTCCTGCTGCTTGGCGCCCGACGCCTTCTCCGCCGCAGCCAGCTCCTTCCGGGCCGCCGAGATGCGGTCGGCGTCGAGCCCCTGGGTCCGCTCGAGCTGGTCGAGATAGGCCCGCGCGAGCGAGAAGCTGGCCGGCCATACCATCCGCACCTGCCCCTGCACGTTGAGATAGTCGTAGTGCACGGTCCTGGCGGCGTCGATCTCGTTCTTGGAAATGAAGGCGCTCGGCGTGAGCTCGACGATGTCGAGGCCCCGCATGGTCTCCGAGCTCACGATGACGCCGTTGTACCAGTACGCCGACCACGATCCACCGAAGGTCATCTTGGTGGAATCCATCGGCCCCCGGTCGAAGAAGGCGATCTCCTTCGGGTGCTGGGCATCGGTCCAGTCGAATACCGAGATCCCGCCCTGGTACCAGGATTGGACCATCACGTCCCGGCCCGGAATCGGGATCAGCGAGCCGTTGTGGGCCACGCAGTTTTCGTTGCTCGACTGGACCACCGGCAGCTTGTAGTAGCTGTCGAAGGTGAGCTTCCGGTCGGCCAGGGTGAAGATGGCGTCGGCGCCCCACTCCTTGGGATCGGTCGCCCGGCACTTGGGCTGGCCGCCCCCGCCCCACTCGTCCGAGAACAGCAGCTTGGTCCCGTCGTTGTTGAACGTCGCCGAGTGCCAGTAGGAGAAGTTGGAGTCGGACACCGCGTCGATCCGCTTCGGGTTCACCGGATCACTGATATCGAGCAGCAGGCCGTAGCCGCCGCACGCGCCGCCCGCGAGACCGATGGCCGGATAGA
This sequence comes from Gemmatimonadales bacterium, assembly GCA_035688885.1. GTDB lineage: Bacteria > Gemmatimonadota > Gemmatimonadetes > Gemmatimonadales > GWC2-71-9 > CAVVWJ01. Next base: position 1,763 of record DASSMN010000083.1, on the reverse strand, counting down.
GCGTGATGTCGTGGCACTGGGTCGGGCCGGTCGGCGTCTGGGGCTTCTCGGTGGCCTCGATGATGTGCGGCAGCGCGTCGCGGACCATGGCGCTGTCCGCCGCGGTGGGCGCGCCGGTGCCGCCGCGCGCATGCATCGCCATGGTGAGCAGGGTGTCCGCGTCCGCCTGGCTCAGGATCTTGTCCTCGCCCTGGACCTTGACGATGAAGGCGCCCTTGGCCCGCGCGCTGTCGATGGTCTGCTTCTTGGCGGCGACGTCCTGCTGGGTCTCGCCGTGCTTGGGCGGGGCGGCCAGGTCGTTGAAGATGTGCGGGTGGCTCACGATCGCCGCCTGCTCCGGGTGCGCCACGGGCACCTTGATCACTTCGATCCGGAACAGCGCGGAGCTGGAATCGACGTCCGGCGTGGCGCTCACGCACCCGGCCAGCTCGCTGGGCGAGCGGACGCTCGAGCTGCCCGAGATGTAGACGTACACCGTGTCCGGGTCCTTCGGGTTCACGTAGAGCGAATGGGTGTGGGATCCGCGGCAGGTCTGCACGTTGCCCACGTTCTTCGGGTGCTGGATGTCCGAGATGTCGAAGATCCGCAGCCCCCGCAGCCGCTCCTTGCTCACCGTGTCCGGCACCCCCTGGGTGCCGCAGTCGAGCCGGCCGGTGAGCCCCTCGCCCGACACGAACAGCAGGTGCTTGTATACCGACACGTCGCTCTGCGAGGCCGGGCACACGTACGCCTCGACCAGCTTGGGCTTGGCGGGGTCCGAAATGTCCCAGAACTGATACCCGTGGTAGTTGCCCTGGATGACGTACTTGCCGGTGAAGCTGAGGTCGGAATTGGTCTCGCCGATGAAGTCCTTGGGGGGCGGGGTCTGCGACAGCACCTTCAGGTTCCAGCTGGCCTCCCCCGCGTCGAACTGCCCCGCCTTGAGTCCGATGCGCGGGTCCGGGCTCGGCGGCGTCGGCGACATGTTGCCGGCGCTCGAGGTGGAATGAGCGCAGCCCGCCAGGGCCGCGAGCCCGAGCAGGAAGGACACCGATCGGAGCGACGCGAGAGCCATGACGAATTCCTTGCGGATCACGAGGGGCGGGGTGACGGGAGCGCGGCAAGCATCTTCTCCATCCGGGCGATCTCGGTGGTCTGATCCACGCTGACGTCGTTGGCGAACTTGAACACGGTCTCGTCCTGCGCGGCGCCGTAGGAGGCGAACAGGTCCTGCACCATCGAGACGGCGCCCTTGTGGTGCTGGATCATGAAGGTGAGGAACAGCCGATCGAACTCCGGGCCGCGCGCCTGATCGAGCTGATGCATCTGGTCCTCGGTGAGCATGCCCGGCATCAGCATCTCGTGCTCCATGCCGTTCATGGTCATCTTCATCGGGCCGCCGGTGGCCGCGGGGACCGGCTGTCCGCGGTCGGCCAGCCACCGCTGCATGGTGGCGATCTCGTCCCGCTGCGCGTTGATGATCCGGGCGCACAGGGTCTGGACCGAGGGGCTGGCGCCGTGGGTCGGAGCCCACCCGGCCATGACGATGGCCTGGGCGTGGTGGCCGATCATGCCGGTCATGAATTTGGCGTCCGCGGCGGTGGACACCATCCGGTTGCTGTCCGCCCGCGCCTTGGCGATGGCGGTGAGCTCGGCGGCGTTGGCCGGGGGCTTGGGCGTGGGAGCGCCCGCCGTTTCATGGCGGGACGAGCCGCAGGCAGCGCTCAGTGACGCGGCCAAGACCAGGGCGATCGTGCGAAGGGACGCTTGCGGGCCGGACGGCC
>DASSMN010000447.1:0-3454 GCA_035688885.1 Gemmatimonadales bacterium | reverse complement strand
GTTCCTCCAGCCGGGGTGAGCGCTCCCCCCGAAAGTGGCGCGCCGCCGTCTCCAGGCAAATCCGGTGACAGTTGGTACAGTTGTCGATGCACTGCTCCATCGTGAGCGTGCGCTGCGTCGTGGCCATGAAGTCCCTCCAATGATGCGATATCGGCTGCCCAACCCGTGCGCCTTCGTGGGAGCCTGGGTCACGGTAGATCCGGGGCGGGAAGCGGTCAACCCGAATAGATTTCCCCGGTCATGCCCAGCCCTGACCAGTTGAGCGAGCGGGAGCTCAAGGTTCTCGAGGCGGTTGTTCAGACCTACATCGAGACCGCGGAACCCGCCGGGAGCCAGACGATTGCCCGGCGGTTCGGGCTCGGCGTGTCGCCGGCCACCATCCGCAACACCATGAGCGAGCTCGAGGACAAGGGCTTTCTGTTTCACCCGCACACCTCCGCAGGCCGGATTCCGACCGACCGGGCCTACCGGGTGTACGTGAACGAGATCATGCGGCTGGCCCCTCCGACCAGGGAAGCCCGCCACACCCTTCGGGCGGAGCTGGCCGGTTCCCGGAACGCGGTCGAAGAGATCCTCCGCCGGGCGGCCCAGGTTCTGGGCGTCCTCACCCAGGAGCTGGGGGTCGCGGTGGCCCCCACGCTGGACCAGATGGTGCTGGAGCGGCTGGAGCTGGTGGCGGTCAGCAGTGAGCGACTGCTCCTGGTGTTCAACCTTCGCAGCGGGGTGGTCCGTACCATCTTCGTCGAGGTGCCGGGCCGGGTGCGCCCGGAAACCGTGCAGGACGTGGCCCGGGTGCTGAACGAACGGCTGGCCGGCCACACGCTCCAGGAGATCCGGGCGACGCTGCCGGCCCGCCTCCGGGACGCCGCCGGTGCGGACGGCCGGGAGCTGCTCAACATCTTCATCGCCGAGGGCGACGACATCTTCGACCTCTCGGACGAGCGGAACGCCGTGGTGCTGGGGAGCGCCCAGATGCTGGCCGAGCAGCCGGAGTTCGCCTCCAACGCGCGGATGCGCGAGCTGCTCAGGCTGACCGAAGGTCATGATCTGCTCAAGCAGGCGCTGGCCACTCGGCGCCAGACCGGACTGTCCATCACGATCGGCACCGAGAATCCGGACGCCCGGTTGTCCGACTTCACGCTGGTGACCGCCTCCTACGAGGCCGGCGCGCTCAAGGGCGTGATCGGTGTCATGGGGCCCACCCGCATGCCGTACGACAAGATCATCGGGCTGGTGGAGCACACCAGCCGCATGGTGGAGGATCTGCTGGAGTGAGCGAGTTCTACGCCCTGCTCGGCGTGGCGCGCGACGCGTCCGAGGCCGAGATCAAGAAGGCCTATCGCAAGTTGGCCATGGAATTCCATCCCGACCGGAATCCCGCGCCCGAAGCGGAGGCCAAGTTCAAGGAGATCACCGAGGCCTACGAGGTCCTGCGGGATCCCCAGAAGCGCGCGGCGTACGATCGCTACGGCAAGGCGGGTCTGGGTGGCGCGGCCGGCGGCGGGTATGGCTTCCATCATGTCGACCTGTCCGAGGCCCTCAACATCTTCATGCGCGACTTCGGGGGCCTGGGCGGCTTCGAGTCGCTCTTCGGCGGCGGCCGGCAGCGGGCCGACAGCCGCCGGGGCCAGGACGTCCGGGTCACGGTCAAGCTGTCGCTGGCGGATGTGGCGGCCGGCCTCAAGAAGACGGTCCGGTTCAAGGCCCCTGACCGCTGCGCCGCCTGTCAGGGCAGCGGCGCCAAGCCGGGCACCAAGCCGGTCACCTGCACCACGTGCGGCGGAAGCGGTGAGGTCCGGCGCGCCGCGCGCAGCATGTTCGGTCAGTTCGTGTCGGTGTCGCCGTGTCCCACCTGCGCCGGCGAAGGCGTGGTCATTCAGGACACGTGCGAGGTGTGCCGCGGCGAAGGTCGGGTGCGCGCCGAGAAAACCGTGACGGTGGAGATCCCGGCGGGCGTCTCGACCAACAACTATCTCACCCTCCGGGGGCAGGGCGCGGTGGGCCCGCGCAACGGTCCGGCCGGCGATCTGATCGTGATGCTCGACATCAAGGAGGACGACCGGTTCGAGCGCCAGGGCGACGACCTGATCTTCGACCTGCCGCTCTCGTTCTCGCAGGTGGCGCTGGGCGTGCTGGTGAAGGTGCCGACCCCCTACGGCGAGGAAGAGGTGCGCGTGGCGCCCGGCACGCAGCCGGAGACCATCGTGCGCCTTCGAGGCCGCGGGCTGCCGGTGCTGGGCCAGACCTCGAAGGGCGATCTCATCGTGCGGATCCACGTGTGGACGCCGGAGCGGCTCAGCGCCGAGCAGGAGCGGCTGTTCCAGGAGCTCGCCAAGCACGAGGGCGAGCCCCCCAAGCGGTCGCCGGGCTTCTGGTCCAAGCTCAAGGAAGCGCTGGGCGCATGACCTGGTGGGCCATCGACGTCCGACCCGACCCGGCCCGCCGTGAATGGACCGGCGCGTGGCTGGTGGCCCGGACCGGGCAGGCGGTCGAGGAGCGGGACGACGGCACCCTGGTGACCTTCGCCGAGGACGAGCGAGCGGCCGACGCGCTGGTGGCGGCGCTGGCAGCGGAGAGCGACGCGCCGGTGGAGACCTCCCGCCGCGCGCTGGAGCCGGTGGACTGGACCACGCGCTGGCGCGACGGGCTCGGGGCCCGACGCTTCGGCCGGCTGACCGTGGTGCCGTCGTGGCTGGATGAGCCGGTCGCCGGCGGACCATCCATGGTGCTCGATCCCGAGAGCGCGTTCGGCAGCGGGGAGCATGGCTCGACCCGCGCCGCCCTGACGCTGCTCGAGCGCCACCTGCGCCCCGGCGACCGGGTGCTCGATCTGGGAAGCGGCAGTGGCATCCTCGCCGTCGCGGCCGTCAAGCTGGGTGCCGCGCGCGCGGTCGGCATCGACAACGACCCCGAGGCCAACCCGGTCGCCTGGCGCAACGCGCGGCGCAATCAGGTGGACGACCGGGTCGAGTTCCTCGACGGCGATGCCGGCGACCTGGCGCCGCTGCTCGGGCCCGCCGATCTCCTGCTTTCCAATATCCTCCGCACCGTGAACACGGCCCTTCTGCCGGCCATCGTCGCCGCTGTCCGCCCCGGCGGCATCGCGATCTTTTCCGGGATGGAGCGCACCGAAGCCGGGCTGTTTGGTCCGGTGCTCGAGGCCGCCGGCCTGTCGGCGGTCGACGCCGTGGAGGACGCGGCCTGGTGGGCAGTTGCGGCGGTGCGACCGTGATCACGCTGCTGGTGCCGCCCGGCGCGGCGCCCGGCCGCCGCGAAGCGGTGGATGAAGCGGAGGGCCACCATCTCCGGGTGCGGCGGGCCGCCGCCGGCGAGCGGGTGGCGTTGCGTGACGGTCTGGGTCTGGTCGGCACGGGCCGACTGGCATCGGAGGGGCGCGAGTGGGTGGTGGACGTGGAGGCGGTCGAGCGCCGCGCGCGGCCGGCCGAGCTCACGC